>JAAGZN010000042.1 GCA_024206165.1 Bacteroidota bacterium | reverse complement strand
TGTTATTTCCGTATGTGACTGAGACTAGGCCAGTATCTAGAAATCCTTCAAAAAATTAGTAATGAATATGTAGACACCAAAGCACAACTAAACAACACTATCTACATTTCAGTTTGATACTATTTCCTCCTTCATAAGTATATCCATTCTTCATATTTCCTGTCATTTAACAGCAAGACTAAAGCTCTTTCCGACAACCGACAAAATTTTTCATTAATATAATCTAGCTGTTTATTTTCGAAAAAGACATTTCCGACAAGCTAAAACTTTTAATTTTTCGTAATAAATCATGATCTCCATGTTTTTTTTCTCTGCCAGTATTACAATTTTCTAAAATTTCTGAGAAACCCACGTATTTTCAGATTTTTCCGACAAAATTTTTGCCAGGAGGGGGCTGAAAATTAAGATTTTTCGTAATAAGTCATGCTCTTCGTGTTTTCCGACGCGCGCAGTTACTCAGACGATTATAACTTGCTAGTATAATAATTTTATAAATCTTCCGACAAACCCACGTATTTTCAGATTTTTCCGACAAAATTTTCGCCAGGAGGAGGCTGAAAGTTTTAATTTTTCGGCAATAAGTCATTCTCTTCGTGTTTTCCATCACGGTCAGTTACTCAGACAATTATAACTTGCTAGTATTATAGTTTTCCAAAATTTCCGACAAACCCACGTGTTTTCCGATTTTTCCGACAGAATTTTCGCCAGGGGGGGCGGCCGCCCCCCCTGCCACTGCGCCCCTGACCCTACTCGAACTAAACCCTACCTCCTGAACTAAACTGTTACC
>JAAGZN010000534.1 GCA_024206165.1 Bacteroidota bacterium | reverse complement strand
ATTTTATTTTTATAAATTAAATATTAAATAAAAGTGATAATTTATTTGGTAAAGTCATAGAATTCAAGATGTATCTAAAACCGGTTATTTTCATACAGAAAAGACCGATTATCAGATATTCTTCAAATGGAAGTAGTATATCTTCTCTATTAAAATTTATGATATTTATTATATATCTATTCTCTATTTGCTATTCCTTCAATATCATTTATTATTTTCTTTTTTCTTTTCTTATATATGAAAGCAAAAATTCTTTCTTTACTATTCATCTTTCCTTCATTATCATTTTGGATGGGCAGTAAATCACCTTCATTCATTTCATTAGCTCTATTTTGAGGTATGTCTTCATTAGCAATTTCTTTCTCAGCTTCTAAATCTATTAGATTTTCTTGAGCAATATTATTATTTTGTCTTAACTTTATGTTTTTAATAGGTTTTAATAACCCAGATAATTTATTTTTTATACTTATTTTAAATACTTTATTAGATCTCAAAAAGTTATTTAATTCTATTGCTAATGAAATGTCTGGAAAATTTTCAATATTAGCTCCTCGTTTTTCAAAATATTTGATTCTATCTGTTAACATTTTATTTAAAGCTTGAATAGTTTTTGACATTAAAAACATGTTTTCTTTAATATCATAATTTTTATTTTCAATTTGATCTGGAAAATTTTTATTATGATCATGATGTTTTGCAAGACAAAATGTAAAATAAAACCTTGATATACTATTTAATAACATAATAAACGGATGCTTTTCTTTAAAAGGATTATTAATTAAATCCTTTTCAACTTCTAAAAATTCTTCTTTATATCTTAGCACATCATTAATTTCCTTGTATAACTTTCTATGATGCTTATTATTTTCTATTTTAAAGGATTCAGATAATCTATCAATATCTAAATTTAGTTGTTCATTAATATGTAATTCTTTACCAAAGATTTTTTTATATTCGTCTTTCCTAATTTCTTCATACATTAGAATTATTAAATTAGAAAGAGCTCCCGGCGCAAAATCATCAATATCTGTATTTTTATCAATTTTTAAAATTGTTTTAATATTTTTTAATACCTTTTTTGTAATATCTTTTCTTAATCCTTTTATTTGTTCTGGCTTTATTAAATAATTTAATAATTTAAAGAAACCATCTTGCACAAAACCTAATTTGCATTTCTTTTTATACTTCATCATAAAACCCATTATTTCGTAATGAGCTTTGCTTAATGGTATTACTTTTCTTCTTATTTTGGGTTTGAGATTCTGTCTATTTTGTTCATTCTTTTTTTCTTCATTCTTTTTTTCTTCTTTCTTTTTTTCTTCTTTTTGTTCATTATTATTAATATCATTATCAGAATCTAAATTATCTTCATCACTCTTTTCATTATTATTTTCCAAATCATTTTTTTCTTCCATTATTTTATTATGAATATCTTCTTCTTTATCTTTTTCATTTTCATGCTCTTCATTGTCAACAAATTTTTTATTATTTATATTCTCTAAATCTTCATTTAAATCAATTTTGGTTGTTTCTTTAATATTTTCAGGAATTTGCTTCAATCTGATATGATTTCCTAAACTAACTCTTTGTCTAAATTTAATATCGGGATCAATAATATTATTATTATTATGAATTTGTCCCTTTGTTGGATTTAATCTTATTTTATTGCCTGAATTAGTGATATTCGATTGGATAACATTTCTTTTATATTTATTATAATTAGGTATCCGGCTCTGTCTTTTTTGATAATTATAGGAGTTTTGAAATTGAGTATAATCAGCTTTATTATATCTTAAATTATTATTGTCTATATTATTAATATTTCTTTTTTGAAATGTATTTTGGTTTCCCACAAAATCATTATTTAAAATATTTCTGTTCTTTAATCCCATCATATAGTTATTTGCCATATCCTGATTAATGTTATTTAACATATAATCATCCCTTCTTCTAAATTGATTACTATGCTGAGAAAAATTTAATCCTTTATTTAAATTTAATTTAATTTTAGATTTTTTTTTATTTTGATTATGCGGATTTCTAACATCCAAAGATTGTTTTAATTCTTTATTTTGATTATTATCAGTAAGGTGATTTATTAATTGTAATTGATTGTTAGTTTTTTTATCTAAATTTTTATTGAAGTTATTTCTTTTATACTTTATTTTTCCATCATTTTCATCATCTTTTTTAGTTTGTCTGCACTCAAGATTTATATTTAAAAGTAAGAATAAAAAGAGGTATTTATATTTTAAATTAAAATATTTTATAAGCATAATAAGTTATTTTAATAGTATTTAATAGTATTAAATATTATGAACTTATTATAACTTACAAAATATAAATTAGAATTACCCAAATATAAATTAATATATAATAGAAAATATTGTTATTTTATTGTGCCATAAAGAATAATTTTACGAAAAAAAGTTAAAAACTTTATTAAATAGACTTGGTTTTTTATACCAATTAATTAGCTTTAATGCAGGACCAGCAGTAAGTACATATTTTTCTTCAATTTTCTTTTCTAAATTAGGATCATTTTTTAATTTATTCTTCAATCCCTTTATATTATATATACCTTTTATAATACTTAAAATATTTTTATTGATACTTTTTGCATCCTTATTTTTTTTATATCTAAACAGATTGCTTGAGTTAAATATAAATTTATAAACTGATTAAAAAATATTGGAAGTATTAATAGAAAAGTTTCAGCAGGTTCATTAGAATCTTGAACTTCCTGAATTATTTCAAAAATCTTATTTTCAGTATTGTATTTGATAGTATTAGCATCATTTATAAGTTTATCTATTCCTTCAATATCTTTAATGACTAAAATATTTCTACTTTGATATAATTCATCTTTTAAAATTTCGATAGATTCATTAAACAAGTATCTCAAATATAAATGAATTCTAAATAAAATTTTGGAAGGTTCAATAAATTTATTTTCTTTTCTATATTCTTCTATTTTATCGAAATCTCTAGAAAGTAATTTTTCGAATTCTAGGTTTCTAATTTTTCGTTTTTGATCTTTTGTTATACAAATTAAAATATCATAAATTGCTTTTTCCTGATTACTTTTAGTTATAATCTTCTTTTCTTCATATTTTTGTAATTTATCATTTAATGTCGATTGTAAATTTAGCTCTTTTGTTTCATTCATTTTGAAATTATTATTATTTTCTTCTTTTACATTTTTATCAATATTTTCAGACTTTATTATATTATTAGACTTTGAAGTTTGGAAGACATGTTCTTCTGTATCAATATTTGTATTTTGTTTCGATTTAGGATTACCTTTTATTGATCCCTTTGTAGTGTTAAGTTTTATGGAATTATCTTTTATTGATGTCTTTGTGGAATTATTTTTCATTTTTTTGTTGATATTTAGTGTTTGTAAGAAAACAAAACCACAACTAAAAATCACAATTTAAGTTGTGTATAAATCAAAAAAGAAGCAATAAGCATATAAAACCAGAAAACATATGAAAAGCACATCTATCGAATAATAAGTTAATTAATTATCAT
>JAAGZN010000533.1 GCA_024206165.1 Bacteroidota bacterium | reverse complement strand
GCTTTGATATACGTTTAGTTCTCCTTTATCTGCACTTACTCTCTTTACTTTAAAAAGTCAATCAAGTAAGCATGGAGAAGATAGTTAATTTTCCCCTTATTTTTATATCATACTAATCTAACGGATATACGTCGAGTATAATCGTAGATTAAATATTTCTGAAAAGATTTAAGGTTAAAAAATAATTAACCATTATCAAGTATTCTTCAATTAGAGTATTATAAAATCATATGTATTGTAATCTTTTTCTTAGACAATAAATATTTATAAGACATAATTATTCTTATAATTTATCAAAAATCCCATGCTTATGTTTTAAAATATAAATTTAATTGATTTATTTAAAGTATAATTTTATTTTTCTAGAATAAATTAGGTTATTATATTATATATTAGTAAATTAATATTATAGATTTTTTTTTTATAAGTAATAAATACAATCGTAATTATTAAAATTTTATTATTAAAACTTTAAAAGGAAGATAATAAAAGTATAAATGTTTTAAAATTATAAATTTAATTATTGAATAAAATAATAGATTTTGTTTTTATAAATTTATAATTTTATATTTGTTGCTAAGTAAAATAAATTTTTTTAATTATATAAAATACTTTATTATGTTATCATTAAATATAAAAGAATTACTAACATCAAAAAAAATAAGAAGAGCTCTTAATCTTTTTATAATTTTAAATATTTCTATATTAGCTTTCAATTGCAAAAACAGTCCTAGCAATGAAGGTGGAGCTACCCCAACTAATAATGAAGATGAAAAAGGTCTTTATAGTCTTTTGGGTCAGATGAAAGATAGTTCAAAGAAAGATAAAGCTCAATACATAAAAAAAGGTGTTTATGATCCTTCATTTGAAAAAAATGGGAAGATTGATAAATCAGCTGTTCAAGCCTTTATGAAAAATAAAAATATGAAACAATCAAGTTTTTATCAAAAGGCAAAACAAGTAAAAAATAAAACCACAACGTTTAATTCTGTAAATACAACAATAAAAGACGAAGCTGTATATAAAGTTAAAAAAGATAATGTTATACCTGGGAAAAAGGCGGGTGATGACGTGTTTGGATATGAACTCAGAGAGGGTATTAATATTGACAATGCCTCTGATATTTTCAATAGAGTAGAAAAAGTGACTAATTCTAGTGACAAGAAAAAGAGTTATCAATCCGCACTAACTGAAATAAATAACATATTGAACAAAACACCTAATGAAGGTATGAAGAATGATGAAGCTGGAGGTCATAAATTAGATTCTTTAGACATTAGTATGGGTGAAACATTAGTTTTAGTTTTACGACAAGCACAACAATTTGAAACTAAAAGGAATCAGATGTTTATTGACATTGAAAAATTCATAAACGACACAAATTATGACGAAATCAAAGTTGTTGATGGGAAGAATTTTAATGATATAAATAAAAAAACGGATTTATATATATATAGTAATGACCAACTAAAAGAACTATTGGGACTTTTAAGGAAAAAGGAGGATATAATTTCCAACAATAAACTGACAGGAAAACAATTATGGACTAAGCTTGAAACAACATTAAACAAACCAAAATATAGTAAGCTGAAAGAAACAAAAATAAATAAAACTGAAAACACTACATATGCAGAGGTTCTTGCTGCTGAAAGTAAACAAACTTATACAGAGAAACAATTGAGAGATATTCTAGCGACTTTAAATGGTTATATTGTGGAAAGAAACAACTATTTTAGAGATATTATATCTTATTCTACAAAGACAAAATATAATAACATAGAAATTGGAACAAATCTAACATTTGAGCAAATTTCAGATGAATCGGACTTGTATAAGTATTCAAATGAAAGTTTATTAGCTATCTATAATAAGTTGAAAATTTTTACCCCTAAACAAGACGATGAAGAAGATGAAGACGATGAAGACGATGAAGACGATGACTATTCACAAAAAATAAAAACTCTATTATTAAAACCAGGAAATGAAATTTTTAAGACTGAAAAGGTGACAATTAAAGGAAGAAAATATACTTATGAACAGATCCTTTCTGATGCTAAAGCATTTATAGATGACGAATTGAAAGAACCTTATGATAACTTAAATACAAAAATAACAAACCGAAACACTATTATTTCACAAATACAAGAATTAACTATAAAAGACAGAGCAAAAAAATATAATATTTTTGGCTCAACTAAGGCTTCTTTTCAATATGTGTTGGACAATATAGTACAATATAGTTATGGTCAACTAGAATCTATTAAGCAAATATTTGAAAGTGTTGTATCTTCTCAAAATTCACAAGGTGGAGGTGGAGGTAATAACAAAATTTTTACTTCTCTTTTACAAGATTTAAATGCAATTATTTTAGAAAAGGATAAAGATCAACTAAAATACTTTTTCAAGAATTTTCTTCAAAACCAATATCCTCTAAAAGATAATTATACAAAAGAAGATTTTGATAATATTGTTTTATTGACAACATTAATTAGTGACATAAAAGCACATTTTGAAACTGAAAAATTAATTTATAACTCATTAAAAAAATTATGTGATTTTATTACTAAAAATAAAAGTTTAATTAAAAAAACTTCCACCAAATATAAAAAACTATTAAGTCTTGCAAATACACCATCTTCTAATCTTCGGAAGAAAATTGTAAATAAATTAGATATCGATGAATCTATATCTATTAATGATTTAAAAGAAACAACAATACCTTCTATACAGGAAATAGAAGCAATACAAAATGAGTTATACTTAATTATTTTGGAAAGTCTGGGCAAAGAAGAAGCCGCTACTATATTATATTCTTTAATTAAATTTAATGCAAATAAAAAAAATGAATTATTACCCACATTACTAGAAAATAAAGACTATAAAGACTTAGTAGTTGATACTTTTAAAAGTACTATAGGAAAAGCAGACTGGTTAGAAATGCTATCAAAATGGACTTATGAAGATAAATTAAAAACTAAAGAAGGTTTTTTAGAAATTTTAGAAAAAATAAAAGACCAAAAAGACAAAACGGGAATTTTACGAATAGAAGCTTTTATACAACAATTACGATCAAAAATAACAAGAAAAGATATTATAAACTCTAAAGATGAAATTTGTCAAGCATTTAAGGATGTTTTGGAGAAATTTCAAGAATATGCTAAAGACGATAAGAAATTTATTACAAAGAAGGTGGCAAATGTAAATAAATTTTTATATACATATAAAGATTCAGCACTAAGTATATTAAAACTAACCATGGATGAGCATTTTTCTGATAAAAGCATATTAAATTCAGATGACATATTTAAAAGAGGAGATACTGTTTATTTGAATAAAACAAAAAATACTTTTACATGGGATATGATCTTGAAAACAAATGTAAATAATAGAACTGATGTCACAAAAGGAATAGAACCCCAAGATTTATTAGATATTAAGACAGTCTATAAAGATTCAGCCACCCGAAATATTCTAGAAGACTCAATATTTGATCGAACTTCTGCCATAAAAACAGCATTAGAAGCTTTAGAAAATTTATTTACTAAATTTAAAGCAAACTATAACTCTATTATATATAGAAGAAAAATTACAAATGTTAAACTTAAAGAAATAGAAGAAATATTAGATCTTAGAGTAGTTACTAACTCAGCCGTAATAACTGATAAAACCTTAGGAAACAAATTATTTAAAAATAAAATTAAAGATATCGAAGGGGATGATATTATAGGGTTAACACGAGGTCAACCGGACAATAAAGATTTAAGTGAAGATGCAATTTTAACATTTGAAGTAAACAATATTGCCCCTGTAGATGGTAAAAAATATGGTCTTTATGTATACCTTGAAGACACTAAGAGCGGCGAGAAAGTGCAGATTGTACCTTGTTCAACAATAAATGCATTATTAAATATTTATTCCGCAATTTTTAAAGTAGATCCTAACGAAGGAAGAGCCTTACGTTTTTATATTAAAGATATAACTTCTGAAGATATAACTTTTGCTCGTGTTGTTGGAACAGATTTATCAACTATGGGAAAATATATAAATGCAATAGATAGCTATAATAATAATTTAACAGTACTAAAAAATAATTTGCAAAAAGTTAAAACTGCCTTAGATAATTTTCCTTCAGAAAAACAAGAACCACCACAAGAAAAACCACAAGAAAAACCACAAAAAAAACCACAAGAAAAACCTGATGATGCAATTGGTGCAATTGATGCAATTGATGCACCTAATGCAAAAACTTATTATACAACTCAAATTACAAATCTAGAAAATGAAATAAATGACTTATTTATTGAACCAGAACATGTAAATAAAGACAGTGATTCATTTATAGATATTGGCAAAGCGTCGCCAATATTAAATAGGATTCTTAAAGAAGCCGGGATAAGTTATGTGACTAAATTATCAGATGAGAAAAAAAAAGATAATAAAACAGATTATCACCCAAGACAAATATTAAATAATATACTTAATACAGATTCTAAAAAACTTAGAAATGATTTTGGTAACCAAGGTATTAAGGATTTAAAATTTAAAAAACGAGAAATATCAAACGGTGTATTCATAGATAAACGAATAGAAGCAACAAGAGAGACAACAATCAAAAAACTCGATTCTTTTAAAAAACTCGATAATAATGTAAAAGAACATCTTTTACATGGATATCTCAACAAAGCACTAGATCCAGTTATTTCTTTTATTGAGAAAGATGAAATTAATAGAGGATTCGTTGTACTATCATCAAAAAAATCTGTTAGAAATATTCCCAACAAGATTTATCTACCAGGGACCTTATCTTCTTTTGCAGGTAACAACACCAAAGCTAAACCAAGTCTAATTATATCGTTAATACAATTTGCTAAAGTTGAGAACAAAAATGACTTAAAAAAATCAGTACTTACAGAAACAATACGAGTAAAGAAAGAAGAACTTTCTTCAATGACAGATGAACAATTAAAACAAAGATATAAAGACTTAAGTTATATAAAACATTACATATTACGTTTTGTTGATTTCATCGGAGAACGCGTAAAAAATAACAAACGATCATACCAAAAAAATTAAAATAAGAAATAACAAATTTTAGAGTTGTCATATATTGAGTTATATGACAACTCTAAAAATATTTTTTATATTTACTGTCTCAAATTTGGTTAAAGCCTCCATCTTTCAGATGGAAAATGACTTCAGTCCTTTAAATTCCTTATTTTAAATGTAAAATGTTACATTTGTGACATGGAAAATTATAGCAAAGGAAGCCATACTAAATAGTGTTTGTAAGCAAACAAAACTATAGTTAAAAGTTACAATTTAAATTCATGTATATATCACAAAAGAAGTAGTCAGCTTATAAAAACACAAAATATACCAAAAACATACCTATCGAATAATAAGTCAATTCCTT
>JAAGZN010000532.1 GCA_024206165.1 Bacteroidota bacterium | reverse complement strand
CAAACGACGTCCTTTCTCGCTTAAACAACTTTTTATTGATAAATATTTGTTTCGAATTTTTGTAAGCTCTTTTTCTTTTTGTGTCATACCTAAATATAACACTAATATCATATTATCCAAGTTATTTTATTACATTTCCTTATCCAAATAGTTCTTGAAATGTTTATTTTTGGTAATACTAGCCTTTCGTTTCAATTTTCCTGTTTTACCATCAGTGCAATATTTGTCTTTCTTTATTATCTCATAAGCAATTGGTAATTGTAGATTATTACTGTGATAGTAACATGTTAAAATATTAATACCTTTTAAAAACCTACCTTTAGCATGATCGAAATGCCAGCAATTTATTTCATTCTCTTTAGTATAAGGCTTTTCTGATATCGTATCATCAAATATTAAAACACCTTTATTTTTTTTTGAATCTAATAATATTTTTTTCTTTAAATACTGCCAAAGATCTTTGGAGGTATAAAGCTTCTTATTCAAAAACCTTGTCACTTGATCGTGACTTATGATATTGTTTAGCAAGCCTGATAAGTGGGTTGCACATGCTTTATCATTTTGTGTAAGTAGATAGTTTGTATATAGATCTTGCATTTTTTAATGAATTTCAAGAATATTTTTAACAATACAATATTATACCTTTTTATCCTTTTTTACAACTTTTTGCGTAAGGTCAGT
>JAAGZN010000531.1 GCA_024206165.1 Bacteroidota bacterium | reverse complement strand
GGCTTCCTTTGCTATAATTTTCCATGTCACAAATGTAACATTTTACATTTAAAATAAGGAATTTAAAGGACTGAAGTCATTTTCCATCTGAAAGATGGAGGCTTTAAACCAAATTTGAGACAGTAAAGCATTTTTATAGTCAGATATCGCTTTTCTATAATTCAATTTCTTTCTTGCAGTGTTATAATAATTTAAGATTTTTTGAAAATTTATATTATTCTTAATGGTATTTAAATACAATAAATGAGTATTGTCTTTAAAACCAATGTACTTATTTATAAGAGTAGTAACTTCTTTTATCAGTGATTGTTTAGATAGACTGGTTTTATATAAAAGATTTATAATATTTTCTTTATTCTGTTGTAATAAAATATTCTTTTGTTCTAAATATTTAAAAACTTCTATTATTTTCATCTGTTCAGTTTCTTTATACATATTTAAATAGCAATCAAATCCCTCAAATAATTCTTTTTTATCAGCTTTTGGTAATCTTTCGTTTATTAATTCTAATTCAGAAAATGAAGTAACTAAATTTGAAAAAGAGTTTTTATTAGAATTCATTGATAAATTTTGTGAATATTTATTACAATTAAACAAATAACATAAAGATATTATTGTTACAAAATATTTAGTCATGATTTATTAGTTTAAAGATTATATTGATTCAGATCATCGGCAATCTATCATTGTAATATTAATAAGAGAAATAAAAAAGCAGATATTTTTAGAATAATGTGTAATTATTTATAAAAAATATAGATAATTTGCATGAATCCAATACAAAATTGAAATATAGCAAAGCAAAAAATTATCAATTAAAATATTTTAAAAACCATAATATGAGTTCATCATCGACTTTAACATTTTCATTAGGTTTTATATGCTTATAATTATATGTAACTCCTCTTCCATCAGGCAAATAACCATTTTTAATATATAGTCTTTGAGCACTTCCATAATCTGCATATAAACCAACTCCTAGTCCTACATAATCAGATTTTTCTTTTGCTTTTTGTTCAGCTAGAGTAATCAATTTGTTTCCGAGACCTAAATTTCGATATTCTTGAAAAACAAATAAATCATTAATTTCAGGAATATTAGAATCTTTAAATGGTTCATATTCAGATTCCCATTTTAAGGTTATATAACCTGCCAATTCTTTTTCATTATAGGCAACCCAAATATTTCTAAGGCCTTCTTTTTGTTCTTTCAGATATAAATTTAAAATAGACTTATCTTTATTAATATTAAAATCATTTAGTTTTGTGATAATAATATCAATATCTTGTTTTTTGAGCTCTCTAAATTCAAATTTATATTTTTGGGCATTTTTCATAATCACCAATCAATTTCTTTAAGTCCATTTTTTTTCAAATAATTATTTGTTTTACTAAAATGTTGATTTCCAAAAAAGCCATTATAAGCAGAAAAGGGTGAAGGATGGGAGGAAGATAATATAAAATGCTTTGTTCTATCAATAATTTTTCCTTTTTTTTGAGCATAAGCACCCCATAATAAGAAAACTACTTTATCTTTTTTTAATGATATATTTTCAATAATAGCATCTGTAAAAATTTCCCAACCAAAATCTTTATGAGAGCCTGGACTTTTAGTTTTTACAGTTAAAACTGAATTTAATAACAAAATACCTTGCTTTGCCCATCTTTCTAAATTTCCATTTTCTGGAAAATCTTTTTTGAGATCAGAACGAATTTCTTTAAAAATATTGATTAATGAGGGAGGCATATTTATACCTTCATTAACAGAAAAACATAATCCATTTGCTTGTCCTGGCCCATGATATGGGTCTTGTCCGATAATTACTACTCTTGTATTCTCAAAAGAACAAAAATTAAATGCATTAAATATTTTATTTCCAGCTGGATAAACCGTTTCTGACTTATAGGCTTTTTTTACTTTATCTATTAATTCTATAAGATAAGTTTTGTAAAATTCATCATTAAGAACACTCTTCCAAGAATTTTCAATTTTAATATTTTCAATTAATTCTTCTGCTTTCTCATTTTGTTTCTTAGAGAGGAGGCGCTGCAAAAGTCCTTATTGATATAAAAAATCCTTGATTTAAGCTTTAATTATTATATTGCATCAAAAATTAAATTAATCTGATATGAATCTATATAATAAATTAGTTAATCGTCCCTATATTTTCCTCAGAATT
>JAAGZN010000530.1 GCA_024206165.1 Bacteroidota bacterium | reverse complement strand
TGAACATGGGAAAAGGCACTGTTGAGTAAAAAAGGATATGTTCAGAAATCTTATACCTGCTCAATGTTGGTGAAGTTTACTTTTTTAAACAGGTTTCTAAAATCAATTCTCTTTTTTGCCTTTTTGTCTTTTCGTTAAAGATACCCCCAATTCCAGGTGATTTGTTTACACTAACCGAGTCTTTGAGTTAACGTTTGTGCAAATACAGTTTGAAAATTTCTTCGTATGTGTTTAATATAAGGACTCTTTGGCGCAATGGTAGCGCGTCTGGCTCCAGTTCAGAACGTTTCTTGTTCAAATTACGTCAGGTTCATGCAGATTTTAAGATTTGGGTATATTCTGGCTATTTCGCTTAATAATATTTCAAGATAATTTGAGGACGATTTTTCTTCATTGAGCTCTTTGAACTTGGAAAAAGGCACTGTGGAGTCAAAAAGAATATGTTCCGAGATCTGATTCCTACTCGTTGTTACCGAAGCTTACATTTTGAAACACGTTTCAAAAATCCTTCTCTTATTGTGCCTT
>JAAGZN010000529.1 GCA_024206165.1 Bacteroidota bacterium | reverse complement strand
TATAATATATTATAAAAAAAACACAATCGGCATCTATCACTAATAAAATAGGTTGAGATAAAATAAGAAAACCTATTTTGATAATAAAAATTTGATGCTAAAATACAGAAATTTAGGTGTTTTCTATCTGACACTATTTATGAATTTAGATATGAGGATAAATTTAGGCAAATATGAATTTATGGAAAACTCTTTTAGACACACTTTTATGGACTGTACCGTTTTATTATATTCTAGATTAAACTTGATTTTATACACTCCATTTGATATAAAAGAACTATCCAATCCATTTAATGCTTTTTCCATTCGTGCTAAAGCGTGGATCTTTATTTGAAATTCATCGGTGGGTTTAATAATAGTTGATGTATTTAAATTAAAATTTACATTAAACGTTTTTCCATAATCTTTGTCTTTTTGGTCTATCCTAGTTAGCCTATCAATCATAGGCTCATATTTTGAAAATATATTAGTAATATATGCAAAAGACATTATTTTATTGTTTTTATTATCATATAAAAACAATCCCAATTTAAAATCTTTTATACTTATATTTATAGTAGAAATATTTTTTATGCTTATCAATATATCTTTTACTTCTTCATTATTTTTGGTTTTACCGAATTCAGTTTCAACTTCAATAAGATCGATCTCCTGAGGTGGTTCTTTCTTTTTGTGAGGAATTTCTTTATTTCTATCTTCTTTTGTCTTCCTAGAACTTATATTATTAATATCTGTATTAGTTTGTTTTTTAGATTGTGTATTATTTTTGTTCTTTACTGTAGTCGTTGGTTTAGTCGGTTTAGTCTGCTTCTCTTTATTATTATTATTGTTTTTATCTCCACATTGAAACCCAAAAATCAATATAATAAGACAAACTAATCTATACTCGACGTATATCAAGATGTATCTAAAACCTGTTGTTTTCATACATAAAAGACCGATTATCAGATATTCTTCAAATGGAAGTAGTATATTAATGGAATGATATGTATTTTTTTTAAGAATAAAAAAGGCGACGACCTACTCTCCCACCTGTTAGGCAGTACCATCGGCGCAATCAGTCTTAACTTCTCTGTTCGGAATGGGAAGAGGTGTACCCTGACGCTATAGCCACCATATTTTAAAACTATATAAATAAATATAGTCAGTAATTTACATATATATTCATTGATAAGCTGAACATCATTATCATATATATATGATTTATATTTATTGTAAAAGCAAAAATAATTGAAAGAAAAAAAATAAGAAAGCTAATGGACAATTAGTATTGCTCGGCTTTGCCATTTCTGACTTTACACCTGCAACCTATCAAGGTCATAGTCTATAACCGTCCTTAAAGAAGCCTCATCTTGAAACGGGTTTCGCGCTTAGATGCTTTCAGCGCTTATCCCTTACAAACATAGCTACTCAGCGATGCAACTGACGTCACAACTGATACACCAGAGGTTTGCCCAACCCGGTCCTCTCGTACTAAGGTCAGAGTTCCTCAAGCTTCTAGCGCCCACAACAGATAGGGACCGAACTGTCTCACGACGTTCTGAACCCAGCTCGCGTGCCACTTTAATGGGCGAACAGCCCAACCCTTGGGACCTTCTCCAGCCCCAGGATGTGACGAGCCGACATCGAGGTGCCAAACCTCCCCGTCG
>JAAGZN010000528.1 GCA_024206165.1 Bacteroidota bacterium | reverse complement strand
TACTTACGAAAAAGGGATAGAAGTTACGAAAAAGGATATGGATGCTATAAACATTAATGGCGACAAATTTCATCCTGAATGGAATTATACCATTGAAAATTCTGCATAGCCAATCATTTAGGTTATTAAATTACATTTCCTTAATAGTATTTAAAGGAACAATAAAATACTATTAATGAATTAAAAATGAACATGACAATTTTAAAACACTCTATATATTTACATTAAATTAAAAGAACGTTTATTTAATTTTCTAAAATACAAGATTATTTTATTATAATTACATTTTATAACTGAGCTTCTCGAATATTTAAAAAAATATAAAATATGAAAACTTTTATTTTACAAAAAGGTAAAAAATTTTGTACTAATTACTTTTGCATTCTTTTTCTTCTAAACTTTATAACATTTAATTCTTTTTCTAATAATATAAATGATAATAAAGCCAATGTTCCTGTAAAAATATTGAATGATACAAGAGAAGAAGTCTTAGGACATATAAAAACAAATTATAATTTAGAAGCCAATAATGTAATTAAGGCAACTATTGGAATAAGCATTATAAATGAAACAGTATGGATATTAAATCTTATAAAAGAAAAGAAAATTACTAATACTAAAGAAATTAAATACTTATTAAATCAGATCGAAAATATATTAACAAATTTGAAAATAGTTAAAGAAAGTTATAAAGAACATACAAAATGGCAAGTTACTTTAAAAGATATCGATTTAACTTTATTGCCCAAGTTACCAACAAAAAAAAGGAATAGAACTTATTTTTCAAAAAATCATATAAAAGTAGAAAAGTTAGAATATCTCTTAAAAAACATAAAACAAATTATACCACAAAAATCAAGTTATATCATTGACAATATATATATAAATTATTTAGATCTTAATGAAGGTATAGGTATTAATAAAAAGGCTCCTAATAAATTAAAGAAAATCTTATATGATTTAAATATAAATTTTCTAGTAATGATGATATTAAATAGAGGAATACTCGCACCAGATTGCAAATGGTTTGCGATCAATGATAAATTAATTAAAGATAAAAGTGGAATAAATATTTATGAAGATATAAAAAAAGGATATGGCAAGCCTATTGTTTCAATTAATGTTTTAGGCAAACCTATAAATTTAATTTATGATAATAGTTTTATTAAACAAATGCTAGATCAATCGCCATATATTTTTGGAGTAGGAAGATTGAAAAAATATATATTTAGAAGTTTCATGAAGAAAAATGTTGGCATTTCAGAAGGAAAACCATGGTATAATAGAAGAAGATTAAATGATGCGGTTTTATGTTTTAATAAACTCCACAGATATGCACCTCTTTATAATAATGCCATTAAACAAACATTAAATAAATATGGATTACCCAAAAATTTTGATGAATTTATAAAAATAGGAAGAAAAATAACCTCTAAAATAGTTTTTAATGTTGATCTAGCCCCAGATTATATATTCGAAATTTTTAGTAAAGCAAATTCTCTAAAATCACTAACAGATGAAGATTTTCATATTGATGAGAAGACAATGTCTGCATATTTAAACTATTTAAATAAACATATAGATAATCCAAATCCTAATTCATTAATAGAATCTGCAGTCAAATATATTGATTACTGCCCAAGTAGTAATGCTTGTAAATCAGAAATAATCTATCAAATTCCTCATTGGATTTTCCCAAATATGGGTGTGTTTATTTCTGTAATACCAAGGTTATTATTATTTCTTGCCAATCATCCTGAAGAATTAAATAAAGTTATAGAAGAAATTAAAAATATTGATATAAATAATTCACAAGAAATATATAACTTAAAATATTTGAGAAAATGCATATTAGAATCCGTAAGATTGAATAATATTGTTGTTACTTTATTTAGGACTTTATTAAAAGATTATAGTTTTGGCAAAGATAGTTTAGGTAATGAATATAAATTTGACAAAGGAACACAATTTTTGATTTTAACAAATCCAATATTGAGGGAACCAGAAAAATTTAAAAATCCCAATAAATTTATACCATCAAGATGGAGTTCTGATTTAGAAAATTCATATTATGCAATAATGTTTGGACAAGGCCCCCAAAGATGCCCTGGAAAAGAAGTAGCAATTTTTTTAATGCAGTCCTTTGTTGCAAATTATCTTAAAAATTTAAATTTTAAATTAAAGTCTAGTAAAATCAATATAAATTATATCGAACAAATGATTAATCCCTGCAAAATCAAATTTAAATAAATAATACATTTATATATCTAAAAAAAAATATAATTTTTCTAATATATATGTTGATTTTTTATTATATTTAATATATAGTCTACTTCAAAATAAAGTTAACTTAGTTTATGTTATTTTTAAAAAATAGTACTTACATAACATATCTTATTTTATTAATATTAAATATAAAATGCAATAGAGAAACACAACTAAATTTAGATAAAGAAAATGATCAACCAAAACTAGGAAATTCTTTAAATTCTCAAAAAAATAATAATATAAAATTAAAAAATAATATAATTAGCAGAATTAATAAATTAAAAGCAAAATTGAATAAAAATAATCGGAATTTCAGATTAACTAATATAAACAATGATGATATAAAAAAAGCAGATATTGATATAGATATTAAAGTAAATAAAACTAAAAAGGATAGGAATTCTCAAAAAAAAGATATTTTAATAAAATCATTAATAAATGAATCTGGTCAAAATAAAATAAAAATAAAAATAATTTGTAAAAATAAAAAAGTAAAACCTCCCAATTTATCTATTACCAATAAAAAAATAATAAAAGTAGGAACTAAAAAGGAAAACAGAAAAATAAAAATAATATGCAGAAATTCTGATAAAACTAAATCTGGTAAGAATAATGAATTATGTGGAAATAAATCATGTAAAATAAAAAATAAAAAATGCAGAAATATAAAAATATGCCATAAACAAAATAAGCCAAAAACAGAAAAGAAGAAGGAAAAGAAAAAGAAATGGCATGAAAAATTTACAACAATATTTAAAAAGAAAAAAAAGGAAAAAAATAATATAAATAATGATTACATAATGTTAAAAACAGAAAAAGGCGATAAAGTTTATTTTCCAAAAAATCAAATATCACATAATAAACAATTTAAAATGGGGCTTGCTACTTTGGGAGGCTTTGTTTTATTTGCTGCAGGATTTACAGTTGCCCTTATGGGTATTCCTGTTTTAGGAGCATTTTTTACATTTGGAGGGTTGATTATATTATTTTCAAGAAATGCTTGTGAAACACATATGAATAATAAATGCAGAAAAAAAGCACAAAAACTTCTGGAACAACGAAATAAGGGAATGGTTATCAAAAATAAAGAAACTAAAAAGAATAAAAAGTTTAATTTTAAAAACTTATTCTCATAGGATTTACTATATAATCCTGTTTATTATAAGTATAAAGTCTAGAACTATTTGAGCAGGTTATTTGCCCAATTAAATTTTACATTAAAAACTAATTATATTTATTTTGTTGAAAAAAGTAATTTTTTTAAATTAGTGTTTCATATTCTATTTTTGGGTAATTTAAGATTATAAAACTATAAAATAGGATTTTGCCTTTTTACGGCGAGGTAGCTCAGGTGGTTAGAGCGTCGGATTCATAACCCGGAGGTCGAGGGTTCAATTCCCTCTCTCGCCACTATTCGAATTAAGTCAAAATAATTAATCTTCTTTCATTCAAATGCAGAAGTAAGTTTAGTGTTTTATAATGCAAATAGATATTTTAACATGTTTACCAGAAATATTTAATAGCTTTCTTAATACATCAATTATCAAAAGAGCTAGAGATAAAAAAGAAGTAAATATTATAATACATAATATAAGAGACTTTGCACAAGACAAACATAAGAAAGTAGATGATTATCCATATGGAGGAAATTCAGGCATGGTACTAAAAATTGAACCAATAGTAAACTGTTTAGACTATTTAAAAAGTATTAGAGAATATGATGAAATAATTTATATGTCCCCAGATGGAGAATTATTAAATCAAAAGAAAATAAACTCATTGACATTAACTAAAAATTTGATAATTATATGTGGTCATTATAAAGGAATAGATGAAAGAATTAGAGAAAATTTTGTTACAATGGAAATTAGTATTGGAGAATATGTTCTTACAGGTGGAGAATTAGCTTCAGCAGTATTAGTAGATTGTATAACAAGATTATTACCAGGCTCTATTTCAGACTCCACTTCAGCATTAAATGATTCATTTCAGGATGACTTAATTGCCCCACCAGAATACACACGACCCTATGATTTTAGAGGCCTTAAAGTTCCAGATATTTTATTATCAGGTAATGAAAAGGCTATAGCTCAATGGAGAGACATTCAATCAATCAAACGAACTAAAAAAAACAAAAATATATATTTAAATAAAAATAAATAAAATTAAAATCCATTTACTAAATTATAACTTTGATCATTTAACATATTAACATATAAATAATATAATAATAATATGTAAAAAATTTTTACTTATCACTTTAATTATATATCTTTGTCCTAAGTAGTTCAATATTAATATTAACATCCAAAAAAAATTATAAATATATAAGTCATGATAAGAGATTATAATAGAATTATAGAGTCTTTATCGGTAAAACTGATAAAAGCAAAAAATATAGAAATAATAAAAGCTGTTGTTGTTGAAGATGTTTATGATGTAGAGAATGTTCTAATAATAGCAAATAAAGGAACTGTTGCTTATGATAAAGGAGGCAATAAAATAACTCTTGAAAAAGGAGATATATTATTTGTTCCTGAAGGAAAACTTATCTCTCAATCTTATGGCAGCAATGCTTCAGTTACTTTAAATAGTGATCAGTTTATAAGTAATAGATCTGATTATTTAAAATCAATTGATAAACCATCTCCTAATGCAGATTTTGAAAATTTTAGCTTTATTAAATTTGAAGCAAAAATCTTTGAATCCGTAAACTTCTTTGGTTCATTAGATATTCCTCCATTTATAATTAGAAACAACAAAAAAGTAGTTTCAATAATGAAAACTTTATTAGAAGAAAATTCTTCAGAAAGAGAAGGTGCTAATAGACTTGTTGGATTAAATATGGATTATCTTGTTATAGAAATTATTAGACATATTCTTGATAATGAATTATTTGTTGAGAAATTAGCTACTAATAGTAATTACTTTAGAGATATAAGATTAATTAATATTTTAAAATATATTAAAGCTAACCTTAATAAAGATCTTTCAAATAAAGTTTTAGCTTCAGTAGCTAAAGTATCAGAGGATTATGTTGGTCAATATTTTAAAATGTTAACAGGTATAAATCCTCAAGATTATATAGAATATCAAAGAATGGAAAAAGCTGTTAAACTTTTAAGAACTGGCAAAAAAAGTATTAGAGAAATTGGTGCTGAAGTTGGTTTTAAAGATACAGCATATTTCTGTAGAAGATTTAAAATGATGTTTGGTATACCTGCTGGCAAAATGCGTAGAAGAGAAACTTTGGCAGAAGTTTAAAAAAATAATTAATTAAAAGAAATTTAAATTCAGGTTTTAATTTCTTTTAATTTTTGTTTCTTATCTTGATATATTAATTTTATATTGATAAAAACCTCTTAATTTCTAAACTTAATTAAGAGGTTTTTTTATATTTAAATAATTTTTTAAATACTTGGCAGTTTATATTTTTCATATTTTAAATTTAGTTAATCACGTCAAATTATCTGATTTAAGAAAAGTTGAGCTGCCTTTATATATCAATTCATTAATATAAATCAGTTATAATTAATAGTTTATGTTTTTATATATAAGAAACTAAAACTATCATTTCAAAATTCCAAAATGCTTATCATAATTTATTGGAATTTCGATAATTTTGATACCTTTATTATTTAAGCACTCTGAAATTGTTGCTCCTAATTCATTTAGATTTTTTATTTTGTATCCTTTTATATTATATGATTGAGCATATTTTTCGAAATCAGGATTTTGAAAAGTCATTCCATAATCTTTGTATCCTAATTTTTGTTGCTTCCATTTTATCATTCCATAAGCATTATCAACCAAAATCATAATTATTAAATCTAAATTTAATCTTCTTGCAGATTCTATCTCTTGTGAATTCATTAAAAAACCCCCATCACCACAAATGGCAATGACTTTTTTATTTGGATAAACAATTTTTGAAGCTATAGCAGATGATAGCCCTGCCCCCATTGTTGCCAATGCATTATCTAATAATAAATTACTTGGATGAGAAGAAAGATAATTTCTAGAAAACCATATTTTATATAATCCATTATCAAGAGTAAGAATACCATCATTAGGAAAAATATTTTGTATTTCTCTAATTAATCTTGGCAATGAAACTGGGAAACTACTGTCCGATTCAATTTTTTTATTATCTTTAATTAAATTTTCTTTAATCTTTTTAAATTTTTTGAAATTCCATTTTTTTTCTATTTTAAGATTATTTGTAAGCCTTTCAAAACTATGAGCTATATCCCCTATTACTTCAAGATTAGGAAAATAAGTATCATCAATATGGGCTGACATAAAATTAATATGTATTACCTTAGCTTTATTTTTCTGCATTAGAAAGGGGGGTTTTTCAACAATATCATGACCAGCATTAATTATTAAATCCGCACTTTTAATGGCTTCATGTAAAAAATCTCCTTCTGAGATAGCAGCAGTACCTAAAAATAATTCATTTTTTTCATCAACAACTCCTTTGCCCATTTGGGTTGTAAAAAAGGGAATTTTTAATTTTTCTACAAATTTATTTAGAGCCTTAGAAACTCTTTTTCTATTAGCTCCTGCTCCTATTAATAATAATGGAGATACAGAGTTTTGTATTAGTATTATAGCTTTTTTAATGGCTTCGATATCTGCAATTGGCCTTATTACTTCATTAACTTCAAATATTTTTTTAGATTCGCACAATTCTTTGGCAATATCTTCTGGTAACTCTAAATGTACTACTCCTGGTCTTTCTTCTTCAGAGATATGAAAGGCATTTCTTACTAAAGAGGTAATATTATTAGCATTCACTATTTGCTTAGCCATTTTTGTTATGGGAGACATCATGGAGACTACATCAATTATTTGAAATTCGCCTTGTTTATGTTTTTTGATTGATTTTTGACCACTTATTACAACCATAGGCATCCCTCCTAGTTGAGCAAAAGCTGTTGCTGTCATAAGATTTGTTGCTCCAGGACCAAGGGTTACTAAACATACTCCTGCTTTTCCTGTCAATCTACCATATGTTGCTGCAATAAAGCCTGCTCCTTGTTCATGTCTTAATACTACTAATTTTATTTGTTTAGATTTTCTTATCGAATCAATCAAATCTAATGTTTCTTCACCTGGAACTGTAAATATATATTCTACTCCTTCATTTTCTAAAGCTTTTACAAATAAATCTGATGCTTTCATATTTGATTTTATTATGAGTATAATAATAATTTAGCTTTTTTTTTTTAATTATCTTAAAATTATGATTATTTTAAAACTGAAAATTTTAATATGATTTTAATTAATATAATATTATAATTGATATGAAAGCTAGAGACACATCTATTTCCATACTATAACAATGATAATATATTATACGAGGAATTTATTGAAAAAATAAATGATTATGATGGATAATTAAAAATTAAGGCATTGTTAATTTAAAATAGGTCTTAAGGTTTTTCGCAAAATAATTCTTCATTTTAAAAATTATTTTGAAGTTTTAAAATACAGAATTTATAAATAACTATACTAAGTTAACAATGCCAAAACAAAGGATGGGTATCGATAGGCATAAGTTCAGATACAGCAGAATTTGCAGTAAATACAATAAGAACTTGGTGGTTGACAGATGGAATGAAGAGATATCCCAAAGCAAGCGAATTAATAATTACAGCCGATTGTGGT
>JAAGZN010000527.1 GCA_024206165.1 Bacteroidota bacterium | reverse complement strand
CAGCTATTGTACACCCACTGATCTCAAAATAAAGACTGCATCAAGATCTCTCGTTTTTGAAATGAATTCTTTGGCAGCCATATTTGAAGGTCCAATTCAGTACATTGAAATGCCACAAGGGGCTGCTTTTTTCTTTGATGATTGCTAGAATACTATGAATGCTCAGTACGAGACTGAAAAATCGTGCAGCTTTTGTAAGCAAAGAATACAGGCAATACAATTTCTTTGGCAGCCATATTGGGAGGCCAAACAGCAAGCCCAAGCAATGGGCTTCAACATCTTAATCCAGAAACAACAGAATGCTCAATCCAGTGTTTATTTTGAGATCAGTGGTTCCCAGGGACCAGGAAAGGGAATAAAACAAGATGGTGGACTTTAACACGGAAGTATATCATAGACTTAAACCTCGAAGCACTGTAGTTTATCATTTCAGAGATCTTACACTAATTGTTTCTATTTAGTAATTCACGTTGCTTCATTACGTAAACCGGAAACTGGGTAGAGTTAATGAACGTCTACCTTTCTGCAGATAACATCTAAATGGTGTTTTATTCCATGGGAAATGCGTACTTTATAAGAAATTTAGGTGAACTCTTATTGCAGGGTAAGTTTTCACTAAGTTTCATTGGGAACTATAAGAAACCGTTGAAGTAATAAGTTCTAGGTTGTTCCCATGGACAGAACTTTTGTAATATGTATGTTTACAACGTTTTAGAGCAAACAGAATCGTTTTACACCATGGGAAATGCGTACTTTATAAGAAATTTAGGTGAACTCTTAATGCAGGGCTAAGTTTTCACTAAGTATCATTGGGAACTATAAACAACCCTTAGTGTAATAAGTTCGAGACTGTTGCCATGAACAGTACT
>JAAGZN010000526.1 GCA_024206165.1 Bacteroidota bacterium | reverse complement strand
GCATCGGGCTATGACGAGAAACAGAATGATAATGATTTAAATGATGATCCTTTTTTAAAATCTTTAACTGATATAGATCCTAATTTTAAAAATGCTTTAAATGAGAATAAGAAATATGAATCCTTAATAAATTCCGATAAAAAAGAATCTGTAATCAATAACCCTTTAATCATAGAAATAGAAAATTTCCTTGACACAAACAGCACAAACACAAAAGCATCAGAATTTAAGAATCGAGGAGGAGACAAAATTTATACTAGATTAAAATCAGAAATAAAAAGCCTAAAATCAAAGTATAGAGAAAATAATAGAGCTTATTTACTTGGAGATATGTCTCCAGAGTTTAACATCAAAGTTTTAGGAGTAAACTCAAAATTTAAAACAGAATATAATAATTTAATAGATTTAAAAGAAAAGCTAAGATCACAAGTTAATCCAGAAGATGATGGTTATGATTCTCCTATAGAGGCTTTATATTCTAGAGAAGAGTTAGAAGGTGATCTGGAAAATGCATCAATATTATTAGAAGGGGCAGATATAGTTGTAGGCACAATCCCAATAATAAAAAATTATGCTAAAGGGGTAGTAAAAGGAACTAAATATGGAGTAAAGAAACTGAGAAATTCTTCTTATATTAAGAACCGAAGAATTAGTATCAAAAAGATGGTAAAATCTAAGGGTTTACCTACAAAAGGTAAGATTAGATTTGTGCCTAGGGAGGCTGATAAAAAGATGGGGAGGATTTTAGAAAAGAAAGGAGGCTATTTAGATAAATTCGGGAATGTTTGGAAAAAAGATATGAAACATAAAGATCATTGGGACATCATTGATCCTAGAACAAACAAAAAAATTAAAGCAAAAATAACTTATAAAAAAGATAGTTTTAAAGTTACAAAAAATGTAGATTTAAAAGGTAAATTAAAGAAAGGTAAAGGAAAAGTAATTGCTGCAGAAGAGAATTTGGTTGTTGGTTCTGATGT
>JAAGZN010000525.1 GCA_024206165.1 Bacteroidota bacterium | reverse complement strand
TTACGAAAAAGGGATAGAAGTTACGAAAAAGGATATGGATGCTATAAACATTAATGGCGACAAATTTCATCCTGAATGGAATTATACCATTGAAAATTCTGCATAGCCAATCATTTAGGTTATTAAATTACAGATCCTAACGATATTTTATTATCCAGACTAAGTGGTATCTATGGTGATAAATAGTATGGCTTCCTTTGCTATAATTTTCCATGTCACAAATGTAACATTTTACATTTAAAATAAGGAATTTAAAGGACTGAAGTCATTTTCCATCTGAAAGCTTTAAACCAAATTTGAGACAGTAAATTATATAATATAATTCCCAAAAACTAATTAATATTATAATTATTTTCTTATATTATTAAATAAAAAACTTATTATATTATGAAAATCAATTATCTAATATTACTACTAATATCATTTTTATTTAATTGCACCTTAGAAAGAAGAATATTAAATCCCCCAAATTTAGAAGAAGAAAATATAGATAAAAAAATAGTCTGCTATAGACCAATACGCAAGAATGGCCCGGCAATGTATCTACAAACTTTGGAAGACAAAATCATAGCTCATAATTATGGACATGGTGGAGGTGGTTGGAGCTTAGCACCTGGTTCTGCAGAATATGTTATCAATAAACTGGATGCTAGAATGAAACAACTTGGCATGTCTAAAAAAGAACCCATTGTTGTTGTTGGAGCTGGAATAATAGGCTTATTTAGTGTTTTTGAGCTTATTAAGAAGGGTTATAAAAATATTACTATAATAGCCGAAGATTATAATCAACTACCTTCAAATCATGCTGGAGGGCTATGGTCTCCCTTTCATATTGGTGATATTTCTAAAAAGAAAGATAAGATCTTAACAATAGGAATCAAATCTTATAATTTTTTTCTAAATATAGCTAAAGGTAAAGATAAATATTTTGAATGCTGTGCTAAAGTAATGCCTGCTTATTTTCTCAAAAGAAATCCTGATTTAGAATTGTTTGTTGGTACAATATTAAAACCAGCCAAACAAATAATTGCTGATTTTAATAATGGCTTCTCAAAAAAAATGTATGTTTATGACAATACAATGATAATGAATACTCCTTTGATAATGAGTAAACTTACTGATATTACAATCGCTAATAATGTTAAGCATATTAAAAGAAAAATTAAATCATTTTCTGAACTTAAAGCAAAAGTTATAGTAAACTGTACTGGATATGGAGCAAAACAACTTTGTAACGATGATAATATGGTTTCTATGCAAGGACATCTTATAGTATTAAAAAAACAAAACCCTAATAATTTAAACTATCTTATGACTGTTCCCTTTGAAGAAAGCTATCTAGATGGCCATAAAATAAAAAGATTATATTATTTAATTCCTCGTCATGATCCAGGTACTCCAGAAACTAGAATAGGCGTTATTGGAGGAACATTAGTAGAAGGTGTAGAAAAAGGTGTTGATAATAGTCAAGAATTTAATAAAGTTATTCAAAGGGCTAGAAAATTTTATGTTGAATAAATTGTCTATTGTTTATAAAATGTAAAAAAATTAATTAATTGTGATTATTCAACGAAAATTGATTATTTTTGACTATTGATTTAGAAAAAATATGAAATGAAAATGTTAAAATTACTATTATTAATAAATATTTCTTTATTGGTATTCGACTGTGGAAAGCCAATAAATAATAATTCTTCCAAAACTCCTAAAACTAATTTAGCTGCATATGAAACATCCCTAAAAGGAAATACTTTAACTGAATTAGAAACTGAAAAAATAAAATTAGATAAAGAATATGCAACTAAGAGTCACAAAGATCCATCAAGAAAGATAATAGAAAAAAAATTAGAAATATTAAATAAACAAAAGGATAAAGCAATTTTAAAACAAACAACTCAAAATCTGAAATCCAATTCTACAGATAATAAAGAAGTTTTAGAAACATAGGAGGCGCTGCAAAAGTCCTTATTGATATAAAAAATCCTTGATTTAAGCTTTAATTATTATATTGCATCAAAAATTAAATTAATCTGATATGAATCTATATAATAAATTAGTTAATCGTCCCTATATTTTCCTCAGAAT
>JAAGZN010000524.1 GCA_024206165.1 Bacteroidota bacterium | reverse complement strand
CATGAGAATTTAACCAACTTCTCAAAATAATTCAAAAGCTGTACGAAGAAGCCTTTGGTGCAGCTGCGGTCGTGATGCAGAGGGTCATGTCGGCTGGGCAGGGTCTGGCTAAGGGGGTTGCACAGTGGTCTCGGAGGGGGGGGGTAGGCAATTTTGGGTCCAATTTTTTGGCGACTGTTTCTGGGTTCCCAAGGCCTTCCCACATGTTGTTTGATAGAAATTGAGAGGATTCAACACTTGTCACCTTAACAAAGTGTCCGAAATTGATGTTTGATTGCAGCCATTTTCCCCATTTTAGAGCATTTTGGAGCATTTTGGAGCATTGTAGGTCTCCGTGCCACCTGTAATACTTATTCCCGGCGATTTTCGGCGATTTTGGTGGTGTAACTTGGGCAAAAGATGGACTAGAACACTACAATAGCTCACTAGAGTGGCGGAATAGCGCGGAATCCATTGTTTAGTGGTATTTTCAAATCTACACTGGGCACTGGGAACTGGGCAGGAAATGACTGTGGACAGGAGGCGGGCGGAGGGCGAAGCATGTTCCAGGGGGTCGGGACGGACGGTGCGATGCT
>JAAGZN010000523.1 GCA_024206165.1 Bacteroidota bacterium | reverse complement strand
TGCAAGGACTCTTGACAGGCAGTCTCGCAACCTCACGGCTGGCAGCTCCTGTTCATCTCGTCCCATTTCTAGGTCCCAGGTCGCCTGTACTGGCCTGTCAACGGAGGTCAGTCGGCCTGCTGGTGGAGTTCTGTGAGGTCGGGAGCCTGGAGTACATCTGTTACAGCCTGCTGCACGTCACCCCCGTCCACATCTCCTTCAGCTACAGCTTCAATGACTTCCAGGTACTTGTCAGCCAATGTGGAATACTGAGTATCCTCAACTAGCAAAATTTTAAAATCCCTCTCCCTCCAGACACCTGTGGTGGAGGAAAAGCAGTCTCACCGTGTTAACTATAAGTGGTTTATTATATACAGCACTGAGTACCATATTGCGATTTTTACTGATATAATGGACAATTTATATTTCACTGGATATTCAAAATCTTTTAAAATCGTTGGACTATCATCTTGGTGCTTAATTTGCGCGTTGATAGTGCAAGGATTAAATTGTACAGATATCATCAATATTTGACCATTATTTGCACAGCTACTGCACACTGCACAGTTCTTAGAACCATCAATATTAAAAACTAGTATACTCAACAATGCATCTTTAATAACGATCTCTACAGGTGCTCAGTTCCTGGGTCTGCTACGAGTGTGGCAAGGTGTTCAACTCCAAGAGGGCCATTAGGAGTCACCAGAGGGCGGGCTGTGGGGGCCAGGCCAGTGATCAGATGAAGAAGCTTTTAGTGTGCCATATTCGTCTGAAATAAATTGATTTAAAATGGCACACTAAAAGAATTTATAACAGATTGATTTATGTTTGTGTTTTTTAACCACCTGACTAGCAAATTTAGGGTTGGTCATAAGTGACGAATTTGTCAGAAAATTCCACATTATTTGATTCACCCTACTGTCAATGGTGCCTGTTTTTTTGACCATTTCAATGCTGACACCTAGGCTGATTGATCTAAGAGCCAGAAATGCACAGTGGGGACAGGGGGCTGGGGCCGGACAGGGGGAGTTGCAAGGCGGTGTTGGGCGGGGGGGAGCGCGGACAGTGCAGGATGCGGGACTGGGCGGGGGCGCGGGGGGCGAGGGGGGAAGGGGTGGGATGAGCGGTGGCCTGTGA
>JAAGZN010000522.1 GCA_024206165.1 Bacteroidota bacterium | reverse complement strand
TAAGGAATTGACTTATTATTCGATAGGTATATTTTTGGTATATTTTGTGTTTTTATAAGCTGACTACTTCTTTTGTGATATATACATGAATTTAAATTGTAACTTTTAACTATAGTTTTGTTTGCTTACAAACACTATATAAGAACATATGCTCGTAAAGTATCCAAATATAAATCAAATCTACTCCAAAATATAAACAAAACTTCTTCATTAAAAAGTTTATCATCATTAGTTATATCAACATTTATAATCAAATCTTCTAACGCACAAATGTGTAAAGGCTTTTTTAGCAATCCTTTAAATACTAATTTAAAAAGTTCATATATGAATGGAGAATATAATAGCTTAAAATTAAATGGAAATAACCCTATTATGAGTTATTACATAGATTTTAGAGGATTAGGTCTTACAGTATGCCAAGATCCTTATTGTAATATCTCAAATTATACTGAAGTTGATGTTACACATTTTTGGACAGGACAATGGACCTCCTTACAATTGAATGAAGGCAATCCAGTTATTAGTTATTATGAAGGTTTTAATGAAGAACTTAGATTAGCTATTTGTGAAGATCCTTACTGTAATCCTAGCAAGTCAATAATTACTGTTGATTATAATGATGATGTTGGCTTATATACTTCACTGCAATTGAATGATGGAAATGCAATCATTAGTTATTATGATAAAACAAATATGGATTTGAAAATAGCAATTTGTGATAATAAATTTTGTGCCTCTAAATCTTTGGTCAGATTAGATCATATTGGGAATGTAGGTTTATATACTTCCTTGCAATTAGATGGCCAAAATCCTATTATTAGTTATTATGATATGACTAATAGAGATTTAAAATTAGCAATTTGTAATGATCCCCTATGTGATTCTTGGAATATAACTAGAATTGATCATATTGAAGATGTTGGAACATTTACTTCATTACAATTGAATGGTGGAAATGCAGTTATTAGTTATTATGATGAGAGTAATGGAGATTTGAAATTAGCTATTTGTCATAATAAGTATTGGAGGCGCTGCAAAAGTCTGGCCTACCTATAAAAAGTTATAAAAAAGGTTTCCTCTCATGAAGTATCTTTTTTAAAATCCATTTTTTAAATTAACGATTCCTGTTATTATTGCCATTTTTATTGCATAGCTCGGTTT
>JAAGZN010000521.1 GCA_024206165.1 Bacteroidota bacterium | reverse complement strand
TAAGGAATTGACTTATTATTCGATAGGTATGTTTTTGGTATATTTTGTGTTTTTATAAGCTGACTACTTCTTTTGTGATATATACATGAATTTAAATTGTAACTTTTAACTATAGTTTTGTTTGCTTACAAACACTAAATACAAAAAAGTGGAAAAGATATTAAAAATAAAAAAGATTACAAAATTTACAATTGCTATAAATCTTGTTACTTTAATAAGTTTTGGATGTAGTACGGTAAATGATAAACCTAAAAATTTAAAAACAGGAACTTTAATTACCAAAATGAAGGATTTTTATAAAAAAAAATTTAAGACACAGCTTAATCTTAAGTTTAATAAGAAAAATAAAAAAACAATTACTCAAAAGATAGATCTGATAGTAAAAAATGGATCCAAAAAATTCATCAAAGATAGATCAAAACTTACTAAATTTTGGAGTAAGAAAAACATTTTAAGTTGGGATTCTTGGAAAAAAAGGTTTGAAGATACATATTGGAGTTTATATTTTGAAATTTATGGTCAAGAAAAATTTGAAGATTCATATGAACTTTTTGATAATACTGAATATGAATCACTTGCAGCTGAATATGAATCACTTGCAGCTAAATTTAGAAATCCCAACCAACAAAAAAATATTACTAATATAGTTATTGAAGAGAAAGAAGAAAAAATGGGAGTTATTAAAAATCAGACTTCATTAATTGCAAACAGGTCTAAAGGAGTTATTAAAATGATAAATAACAGATATGAAGACTTGTCTAATCAAAATGAGACATGTGCTGATTATACTTATAATGGTACAACTGATAATTATTGTTTAATAAATTGCAAAGAAGATAAAATTATAAAAAGAATTATAGAAAAAGCTATAAAAAACAATAAAAAATCTGTTACAATAGTAAATTTAAGTGGTGGGGATCATAGATGGGCTTTAGCAAGAGTAAAAGAAATTGTTGAAAGTAATTTTAATAACACAAATAAAAAGTTAACTGTAAATATATTAAGTTTGAGTCCTAAAAAAGAACCAAAAAATAGGTTTGCAAACATAAAAGTGAATAATGATAAAAGTAAAGAAAATTTTACATATACCAAAGAAGAAAAAATTCATAAAAATGAAAATATTAAAATTAATATTTACAAAGTACATAAATTCAATTTAGAGAATATTCATAAAATTTCACAACAAAAACTTAACAAAATAGAATTTAAAAAAGATAATATAGATTTAATGATAGCAAATGATACTTTAAGGAATTCTATTGATCCTTTAGGAACGTTTCATTATCTTTTTAAAAAATATTTAAAATTGGAAGGATTAATAATCTCAAAAACTTTCTTTTTCAATGATTCAGAAAAAAATACATTTAATGAAGATGAAAATGTTTGGGAATCAAATTTGTATGCTTTGCTATTTATGTTTTCTAAAGGTGATTGCATATTTCTAAAGACATCATCTCATTCCAGATTAAATAATTCATTTGCCATAAAAAAAACAAAGAATAATCAAAATTCGAATTTAGATTTTATTAAATATGATGATGGAGTGAGAATAATAAATAAAAGGATTGTATTGATTTTTTCTATAGGAGAAATTAAAAGCAAGTTTAAAAAAGAATTTGACGAATTATATAAATGTTTTTCTGATAAAAAAATTAATAATAACAAGGATTTTATAATCATAGATAATAATAAAAAAGAGTTATTAACAGAAATTTATAAAGATGAACAAATGAAGATTACAAAAAAAACTTTACAAAAAAAACTTAACAAAGATGACGAATACGAACTTGTAAATATGTAAAGTATAAATAAACATACTAAAAAAAAGACTATTTAATTCTTTAGTTAAATAGTCTTTTTTATTGGCATTGTTAATTTAAAATAGGTCTTAAGGTTTTTCGCAAAATAATTCTTCATTTTAAAAATTATTTTGAAGTTTTAAAATACAGAATTTATAAATAACTATACTAAGGAGGCGCTGCAAAAGTCTGGCCTACCTATAAAAAGTTATAAAAAAGGTTTCCTCTCATGAAGTATCTTTTTTAAAATCCATTTTTTAAATTAACGATTCCTGTTATTATTGCCATTTTTATTGCATAGCTCGGTT
>JAAGZN010000520.1 GCA_024206165.1 Bacteroidota bacterium | reverse complement strand
TTGTATCTTTGTTTTTTCAATACTAGGCCATCCTTTGTATATGTAGATGATTTACATTTTGGACATTCTTTCATTTATATAATTTTTGGTTTAATATATAAATTTAATCAAACTATACGAAATTAACAATGCCTAATTTTTAATATATTAATATTATGATAAAGTTTTTTGAATGATTTGAATTAATAAAATTTGTTATATTATATCTAATTAAAAACTTAAGATTTTATATTAATCATTTTAAAATGGAAGAAATTTATAATTCTTTTGAAATCTATCTAAGATTAGAAAGATCTCTTTCTCAGAATACGATCGATTCTTATCTAAGAGATATAAAAAAATTTGGAGAATTTTTGAGTTTGAGGAATTTAAATTTTTTTGAAATATCTCAAAATGAAATATCAGATTTTTTAAAATATTTAAATCTAAATTTAAAAATAAAAAATAGCTCTCAATCAAGATTGATTTCAAGCATTAAAAGTTTTTATAAATATTTAATACTAGAAAAGAAAATTATAAATAATCCAACTGAATCTATTGAAGGAACCCGAGTTTATAATAAATTACCTAACATTTTGGAAATTCATGAAATAGAATCAATTATAGATAACTTAGATCATTCTACTCCTCATGGTATGAGGAACAGAGCAATTATTGAAACTTTATATGGTGTTGGATTAAGAGTTTCTGAATTGATTAATTTGAAAATTAATAATATACATTTTAAAGAAGAAATTGTTAAAATCAGTGGTAAAGGAAATAAACAAAGAATAGTGCCTATAGGAAGTTTGGCTTTAAAATATATAAAAATTTATATTGAAGAAATAAGGTCTAAGATAAATGTTAATAATAAACATTGTGAATATTTATTTTTGAATAAATTTGGAAAAAGATTATCTAGAATAATGATTTTCATGATTGTTAAGGAAATAGCACAAAACGCGAATATTAAAAAGAATATAAGCCCACATACTTTTAGGCACTCTTTTGCAACTCATATGATTGAGAGAGGAGCAGACTTAAGATCAGTACAGGAAATGTTAGGACACTCTTCTATCAGTAGTACTGAAATATATACTCATTTGGATAAAGAACATTTAAAACAGATAATTCATGATTTTCATCCCAGAAATTTTTAATAAATAAATTTTAAATTAAGGATAAAATAAGCTTATGTTTAAATAAATTCTTAGTAAAATTAAATATGCCAAAAATAAATAAGAAGAAATAAAGAAAAATAAACTTAGATATTCGTTATAGTATGATAGGAAACAACCTAATAAATTAAGTACAATAAGTAATAGAAGGCCTAAAATATATTTAGAATATCTATTTTTAGGTGAAATATTATCTAAAAATTTAGTAAAACAAGCAAGTTCATTTTGATTAGGTAAAGGAAATTTTGCTTTATTTAAGCGCTTTAACCAAAACAATTTTTTAAATTTTGATTTATATTTTTTATTAGCTAAAAATAATGATAATTTCTTGAGTCTCTTTTCTCTAATATTAAAAGCATTATCAATTTTATTTTTTAATATATCTTTAGGTTTATTAAAGGAAGAATCATATTCATTAATACAATTATAAGCTTTACATCCTTCTAAAAAATATAGTATAATATACATTGATTTGCTATCAAATTCTCTTGGAGATATTAAAAATAAACTATAATATATTAAAACAACAGGTGTATGTTGATAAGTAGCATAATTAATTATTTGATGTATTGCAGTTCCATTATGGATGTTATTATAACAAGGATTATAGCCTAATGTGCATAAAAATTCAATGGCAGTTATATTTTTTTGAATTATCGCTGTATCCATTGCTGTATTATTTTGATTATTTAAAGCATATAAATTTATTCTATTGAAAATTTCACTTTTATCATTTTCTTTAAGTAAAATTTTTGCAAATTTATGTAGCTTTTTTTCATTCATGTAACATAAACTATGTAAAAAGCTACTACCATTTCTACATTTTTTATTTATATCTAAATATGATGGAGGGTTCTTAAATATATTTATTAATAATTTATATAGATCTTCATTATCACTATTTTGTATCAAATAAATCAAAAATGTTTCATTATCGTTAATAAATTCATTCAAGTCTATAAGATCAAAATTTTCAACTATTAAACTATTATCATAAACATAAGAAGTATTTCCAATGGTATTTCTAATCATCAGATTATCATATTTTTCATTTTCATTTATTTCGTATTTTTCTTCATATTCATAAGTATTATTTTTAGCTTTATTTAAACTATTTCCATAGTTACTTGTTAATAATTCCTTATTTAAATTATTCGAATTAAAAAAGGAAGAATTAAAAATATTATTTTCTCCATTGATACTAATTGTTAATTCATTAAATGAATCGATTATTTCTTGTCTTATTTCAGAATGTTGCTCCCTTAATATTGCATGATTCTTTAAATCTACTTTATTCAGGAATTCAATAATATCTTTTCTTTTCTTTTTAATTGCATAATTTATTGCATTTAATCCTCCATTTTCGATTAAATAATCTGCATTATATTCAAATATCAATTTTTTTAATAATTTTAAATTATTATTATCAATGCTTTGGTGTAAAATGGATTTTCCTTCTTTTGAATGTGAATCAGGATCTACATTGCATTTAGTAAATAATAAATCTATAATTTTATAATATTTTTCATTATCTGCAGAATTGCAAGCATTTATAATATAATATATTGGTCTTCTATGTTTTTCATCGTGTATAGAAAATAAATTTATCTCTTCATTATAATTACATTTTTTCATCATTTTTATGAATATTTCAGGATAATGTTTATAATTAATTTTTTTAGAAGCATAATAAAATGAATTATAGTTATTATTATCGAGTGCTAATGGATTTATATAATCATTTGTAAATAAAAATTCTGCTATTCCTAATGTGTTTTGATGTAATAAAGCTTGTTGCAATAAATTCCTATCTGCAAAATCTAGGGATAAATTATGTTTTTTTAATTCTTTGTAGTATTGTAATAAATATTTAAGTAATTCAATATTATTTTTTAAAGTAGCCCCTTTAATGCAATACTTGAAGATATCATCATTAATATCAAATTTTAATTTTTTAGAATAATACTTTAAAAAGAAATTTAAAGATTTTATATTATCATATTTTATTGAATGCTTAAGAAAGTTCTGCAAAATATTTGTATCATCATCATCTTGATTTCTTAGGTATATTAAGTCATGTAGATATACTATTTCATATTCATCATTATTTTTTATTGCTTCCAAGATAGAGTTAATTATATTTTTTTTATTTAATTTTAATCTTGCTTCATTTATACATTTATATAAAAGTTCTTTTCTATCTAAATTAGATTTTAAAAATAAATTTATATGAGGGGAAATTGTCATATCTTGAGTATATAATCCAATTAGTTTTAATATTTCTTTGACTTTGGTATAATCTTTGCAGTACTTCTTAATGGCTATTTTTTTTGCTTGATAATTAATTTTTCTTTTTTTATTTTTTTTTTCTATTTTTTTAATTATTTCAATTATTTCTTTTGTTTTATTGTTGTTTAATAGATCATTGATTTTTTCTGTTTCAGTTAAATTTTGATTTGTATTTTGTTTTTTTAAAAATTTATAGGAATTAGAAATTTTGATATAAGCAGAATTTGTATTTTGTTTTTCTAATTTTGTTGTATAATTAATTTTTGGATTTTCTTTTTTAGATTCTTCTTTTTCAATTTCATTAATTTCTATATATGAAATTAATTTTTCATTCTTTTTGTTGGCTTTTAACATTTTCCATCTTTCATTTTTAGAACAATAAAAGAAAGTAAAAGTTATTAAAAGTAGATTAGCATATAATGATTTCATTTTACATGATTTTTGAAAATTACAAAAGCATTTATTACTCTAAATATTGTTTGATTTTTCTCAATATGACAATCAAAAAAATATACCACAACTTACATTAATTAATATAATTACTGATATATTTTATGAAATAATTAATCTGAAATATAAATAATTGTATTTGTAATTGTTTTTGGATTTTATTTTTAATGTGTTTTTTTAAAAATATATAATTTTATAACTTTTAAAATACTTTTAGAAATGACTAAACATTTTTAATAGTGAAGTAACTGACCTTACGCAGCCACCCCAAATTGTTTTTGTAATTTTAAAAGTTCTTTCATAGTAGCTTGATTAGCTTTAATTAATAACAACTCTTTTAGCTGGTGTTGATTTTTATAACACGATCTATTCTTTAATAGTTCAAACTTACAGTAAGATACTATACTCATAAATATACTCATTCCATATCAAGATGATTAGTAATTAGTGTTTGTAAGCAAACAAAACTATAGTTAAAAGTTACAATTTAAATTCATGTATATATCACAAAAGAAGTAGTCAGCTTATAAAAACACAAAATATACCAAAAACATACCTATCGAATAATAAGTCAATTCCTTATC
>JAAGZN010000519.1 GCA_024206165.1 Bacteroidota bacterium | reverse complement strand
TAAGGAATTGACTTATTATTCGATAGGTATGTTTTTGGTATATTTTGTGTTTTTATAAGCTGACTACTTCTTTTGTGATATATACATGAATTTAAATTGTAACTTTTAACTATAGTTTTGTTTGCTTACAAACACTACATAAGATAACCAAATATATTTTTCTTTTCCTGAAAGAACTAAATGTTTTCTAATTTTACCTCTTCCATTATAAATATTATTCTCCTCAAAAATTTTAGATAGATGAATAAATCCATTTAAATTTTCTTTAATTTCATTATTTACTTGTTTAAAATCTTTCTTTTCAGTTTCTTTCAATAATTTATTATTTTTCTTTTCTTGAATTATTTTTTGAAAGACTTTGTTTTTTGAGAGATAGAATTTTTCAATAGTTTCTTCGGTTTTATCTGTATTATAATGTATGTTTCCTTTTTCATCCAGTTCAGTATTAAATCTTAATTCACGAATTTCAAAAAATAATAATTGATTTTTAAAAAAGAAATAATTATAAAAAAGTCTTTTAGGAGAACAAAAACAATAATACGTCTCTATTCTTTTCAATTTATCGTTTATAAATTAAAATACCGACCATCTGAAGATGGTGGAATTATTATCTTGACTGTAAGTCGCAATAAGCTCTAAAGAGCTACTCTAATTGTAAGTTTTCAATGTTACCAATTTTATGAGCATCTATATGGTTATTTATATAT
>JAAGZN010000518.1 GCA_024206165.1 Bacteroidota bacterium | reverse complement strand
TAAGGAATTGACTTATTATTCGATAGGTATGTTTTTGGTATATTTTGTGTTTTTATAAGCTGACTACTTCTTTTGTGATATATACATGAATTTAAATTGTAACTTTTAACTATAGTTTTGTTTGCTTACAAACACTACTTAAGGTCTATATGAGATATTTTTTGCTAAATCAATGATAGTATTTGATATTTTGGAACAATCTTCTCTAAAACTAGATGAAAACAATGCTTATAAATCTATTTAATAAATTTACAAAATTTTTGTTCTCTATAGGATGTATAAAAGTTTGTATTGGATGAAAAGAGTTTTCATAAATTAACATTATTAACAATCATTGCAAGAAAAAAATAAATAAGTTATACTAAATATATCTTTAGTATTGTATACAAATTTTAAATATTAGTTTTTTTATAAATATTATATTAAAATATTGAATACATTTTGGTTCTAATAAAAAAATATCTTACTTGCCTTCGTATTATAAATTTAATATTTATGACAAATTTGTTAATCATCATTAATATCTTTTTATAAAGCTTGATTTTATAAAATTTTTTAACATTTTCAATTTATATAAAAATGAAAATTATTATTTTAAATTTATGCTTATTCATTTCATTTTTTAATTGCAAAAATAAAAATGACAAAAGAATGCAAAAAAAAATCAAAAGATATTCTATAGCCGAATCTCCCGCTTTTGGTAAATATGCAAATGATAAATTTATAGATGAGTATGAAGAGACATATGATATTAGTAATTCATCAGAAGAAGAATTTATTATGCAAACAAGGAATTGTAATAAATGGTGTCCTATAAAAACTTATATGACATCAATTTACAAAGGAAATAGTCCTTTAATATCCGAAGATTATATTATTGAAAGAGAGAATATTAATATAAAAAAAACTATAATTTTTCCTTTAATTGCTTTGATTCCAATAATAATAGGTACAAGCTTAATATTAATAGATGAACTATATATAGAAAACAGAGCATATCTTGATTCAGGTATAAGCACAGAAGTTGTAGGAGTAATCTTATTTCTATATAGCCTTTATTTAAGAAAAAAAGAATTTGCAAGAACAAACAAAACTTTGAAAGTCAATACATATTCAAAGATAAAAGAATGGTCATCAAATAATACCTGCATCTCTATTCTAGATGAAGATTACCTAAAATAATTTAAAATCCAAGCAAACCCTATGATACAAATCGTTACTAACAGTCTTATTATTGATAAACATTCTAATAATAGATTTAAATTTCTTCAAAACTAAAAAGGCAATTCATCAGCTCCTTCAGATTCGTTTGAGCTAACGCTATGTTGGAATTCACTTGTTTTATTTTCACTTTTAGAAAAAGAACTTCCTTCATCATAAGACTTTTCATTATTTTGTGAAGTATTTTTACTATCTAACATAATCATCTCTCTTGCAATTACTTCAGTTACATATCTCATTTTGCCTTCTTTATCTTCATATGATCTGCTAGAAATCTTTCCTTCAACATATATTTTACTCCCTTTTCTAAGATAACTATCAACAATTTCTGCTAATGGAGTCCAAAAAACTACATTATGCCATTCAGTATTACTTATACGCTCACCAGCTTTATTTTTATAAGTTTCGCTAGTTGCTATGGATACAGTTACTCTAGATTTACCATTGTCTAGATTTCTTATTTCTGGATCTTTACCTAAGTTTCCAATTAATATTACTTTATTTACTCCTATCATGTCTTTTTTTATTTATAATTGATATAAGTCACAAACCAAATTTATATATAATAATATTATTTGACAAATATACATTATGATAAAAGTAGATAATGTTAAAAGTCTTAATAGATATATAAAAAATCAAAATTTATTTTTTTGTATTTGACTATTTGTCATATTTATATAGGTTAACTAATTTGTTGACAACTTTTTTCATGAAACGTTGTATGTTAATTATAATTTTTGATCAAATTTCTTCACTCAGCCAAAAGTTATCTTCTTGAGTTATTTTATTATAATTTGAAATTCTAAAATGGAGTTGAGACTCTGTTTGAGGAATTGCACCTCCTTTTCCTGCATTAATACTTATATATATAGAAGAATTGGCAGTATTTTTTAATATTTCAGATAACAATTTTCCTAAACTAATAATCTGAGATTTTGAAGCATTTTTTGAAAATTGAATGATTGTTGGGAAAATTAAGTCTGTGGGTATAATTATAATAGTTTTACTTGGACTATAAAAACCTATAGCTTTAATTTTATTTGCATTCTTATTTTTTTGATTTGCTAGTTTTTTGAAAATCTCCATTTGATTTAAATATTGACCTCTCTTTGTATTGAATTTTCTATCTTGTGGTAGATCTGGATCATCATATTTCATAGTTAACCATGTCTTTGCTTTTGGATGAGGAGATATTGTGCTATTTGCCTTCAACTCAATTTTAACATTTTTTTTAACTTCCTTTATTGTTAATGAAAATCCATAATAATCCATTCCATATTTTTTTGTAAGTATGGCTATTGATCTAATCCAATCTATCCATTCTTTGGCTTCATTTTGATCTGTATCTTCATAAAGCAATTCACAGAATTTTTGCATATTAATTTTTTGTCTATTAGATAAAGGAGTATAAATTAATGTTCTAGAGCCTCCCAAATTACCTTCTATTTTATGATTTGCTATATTGAAATTTAGATTTTGTGTTTCTTCATTGATTTTAGAATTATTATTTTGTTTTATTATTCTTGGATCTGTAAAAGAATTGTTATTAAAGTTTAGATTATCTTCATCAGATCTATTAATTACTGTATTATTTAAATTTGGAGATTGTTTATTATCACAACAAATTAGAAATAAAATCAGAATAATAAAGAATGTTTTATTAAAACAGGATCCCCTCATTTATATTATATTTATTAAAGTAATTTTGATATAATGCGAATTTTCAAATTTAATAAAAATACTTTATATTATTTGTAAATTCAAACAGTAAATTTACTAAAATACAATTAAAAGAATTATTTGATTACAATATTTAAATATGGATATTTTAATATTTCTCTTTTATTGGTGTTATTTTATATCCTTTGGTTTTTAATTCTTTTATTATCCCTTTAAGATGAGCAGCTCCAACTGCTACTAAAGTTGATTTTTCTTTAATACATTTTTCAATGTTTGACATCCAATTTTTATTTCTTCTATCGACCATCAAAGCATAATAGTTTTTATCATACTTTTTAGCTTCCTCTACATTGATAGATTTTAGATTTAGCTTTTTTACAATATACTCAAGATCGTCATCACTATTAGTATCAAGTTTTCTTGTTTTATAACCTTTAATTTGTTCTTTAAATGAATTTATGATACATTCGGAATATTTGTCAATATTATTAACTATTTCTATTAAATACTCCACTTGTTTTTTATATGGGAAGAACTTGTATGCTTCTCTTAAAGTATCTAAATATCCAAAGACGTTTTCCAAACCTTTCAGTTCTTTATTTTTTGTAGAAGCTTGTTTTGCAAATTCATCTTCATAAGAGTAAAATTCTTCTTCTTGGAAATTGTTTTCATAAATTTTTTTATCAATTTCATAATGTATATAATAGAAAGGTATCTGTTCATCAAGAAATTGACTATCATAACTCTCGATTTTATTAACAATAATTTTACGCAAATTATTTTTTTGGCTTTGAGTTATGTAATTTGAAATTTCGAAATCATCTTCTTTAATTATAAAATTTCCTCCAAAAACACCAGTACTATATCTTTGCTTTAATGTTTTAGCATCATTTGCTAAAATACGCTCAAGCGCTATTGATTTGACTTTTTCTATTATTTCATTAAGTTGTTGAGAAAATAAGATGGAACTTTTAGGAACATTATGCATGGTCCCATATAAATAAGACGTCTATTTCAATCCATTTCCAGATATCTCCCATAAAAGACTTTTTGAAACTGATTTGGGCTTATTATCTATTGATGAAATTTGACTAGAATTCTCATTATCATCTTTAGAAGGTTGATTTGAAATAATGTTCTTGTTGTTATCTTTGGGTGATAAGCTTAAAATAGAAGCTTTATTGTCTTTAGGTGATGAATCTGGCTTTTTATCACAACCATTTAAGAAAGCAATGATTAAAATTACAAGAAATTTAGAAGCTTTATTTTTATTAAGAGATAACATAATATTTGTAAATTAACAATAATGAAATGTGATTCCGGAAGGACTCGAACCTTCAACCTACTGCTTAGAAGGCAGTTGCTCTATCCAGTTGAGCTACGGAACCAACTTAATATATATTGAGGTGGTCGGGGTGGCAGGATTCGAACCTGCGACCTCCTGCTCCCAAAGCAGGCGCGATGACCGGGCTACGCTACACCCCGTAAATTCTTCTTGCGGAGAGAGCGGGATTCGAACCCGCGGTACGACAAAAAGCGTACGGCAGTTTAGCAAACTACTGGTTTAAGCCACTCACCCATCTCTCCCAAATTTAAATCTTTGAATGAAATAAAATCACTAAGAGATTTTGATATATTTCTTAATTTAAATCTTGATCTCAAATATACTACAAAAATGATTATATAAACAATTTAATTGGCTTTTTTTGATAATTATATGATTCATTACATGTTGATTTAACTTATTGATTGGCCAGACCAAAATTCAATTAGTTTTAGTACTATAGCAATACTAATAAGAACCGGCGATAAATATTTTATAGATATTTTTAAATAATTAAATAACCACACATTTTTCTTATTATATCCATTTCTAATCTCATCTTCTAATGAATTGAATTTCCACTTATATGTCACAAATAAACTAAAGAATAGTCCAATCGTAGGCATGAAAACATCAAAAAATAAATCTCCAATTATATCAAAAAAAGTATAAGTGACATTTTTATTTAGTTTAATAGTATTAAAGAATTTAATATCACTAAAAGACAAAATACTAGGAATACTTAGAATAAAAATCAATATTGAACTATAATAAACTGCTTTAGATCTACTAATATCAAATCTTTCGATCAAATGCCTTACTACAACCTCTAATAATGAAATAGCAGAAGTAATAGCTGCAAAAACAAGCAATAAGAAAAAAGTTGCTCCCACAACAGTTCCAATAAACATTCCTAAACCTTTAAAAGCAAGTGGAAGGGAAATAAAAATTAATGAAGGACCCTGAGCTGGAGAAATGTCGTTATGAAAAATAATTGGAAAAATAATTAAACCTGCTAAAAAAGAAACTAAAGTATCACTTGCAACAATAATAGCCGATGAATTTACTAAATTTTCTTTTTTACTTACATAAGCTCCATATGTGATTGAAATACCAGAACCTATAGATAATGATAAGAAAGATTGAGTTAAAGCAGCATACATTGCTTGAGGGGTTATAGAGTCTAAACTAGGGATTAGATAAAATTTTAACCCTTTTAAACTACCTTCTAATGTTAAAGCATAAATAATTAATCCAATAAGCATAAAAATGAATAATGGCATCAGAACTTTAGATATTCTTTCTATCCCTCCGCTAATTCCACTTTTGACAATACCTGCAACCAAAGTAGTTACAAGAGCAGTTAATAAAATATTTAATTTAATATTACTAATGAATCCACTGAAAGTAGTATTAAAATCAGAAGAACTTAACAATCCCCCTTTAATGATTTTAAAAAAGTAACCTATAAGCCATCCTGTAATCATATTATAAAATGAGAGAATAGTAAAAGAAACAAGAGCTGCTCCTAATCCAACATATACCCATTTGCTTGATTTTAATTTAGAATAAGCTTTATAAGTACCAGCTTGCATTTGACGACCAAAAGCAAGTTTTGCTAAAACTAGAGGAAAGCCTAATATGCAAACGAAAATAATATAAAGAAGCAGAAATCCTGCACCACCATATTTCCCAACAGTATATGGAAACCTCCAAATGTTTCCTACACCAACTGCAGAACTAGCTGCTGCAGCTAAAAAACCTAATCTCGTTGCAAATTTATTTTTTGATTTAGCCTCCATCTCATTAATTTTTTGTAGTTTATTTTTTGGAATAGTTGACAAATTAAAATAATTATTCTTTATTTGCAAATTTAGGTTGTTTTGAAATTTACTTTGTACATTATTATGAGGCACCTAATGAATTTTGATTACCTATAAATCTTCTTTAGAAATACGAATAAAAAATTTACTGTCTCAAGTTTGGTTTAAAGCCTCCATCTTTCAGATGGAAAATGACTTCAGTCCTTTAAATTCCTTATTTTAAATGTAAAATGTTACATTTGTGACATGGAAAATTATAGCAAAGGAAGCCATACTATATAGTGCCTGATAGAAAACTCTTAATTTTTAATATTTTAGCATCAAATTTTTATTATCAAAATAGGTTTTCTCATTTTATCTCAACCTATTTTATTAGTGATAGATGCCAATTGTGTTTTTTTTATAATATATTATAATATATCATTAAATACTTCGTTTTTGGGCATAACAATAACATAATTTTTTAAAGATTTTTTTAGGCACTTTGTTTTAGAGTTATATCACTTCTTTGTTTTTTTCTTAATATTGTTTG
>JAAGZN010000517.1 GCA_024206165.1 Bacteroidota bacterium | reverse complement strand
TGAGGAAGAGGAGGAGGAGAACCTCACCGATGCCATGGTAAAGCTTGGAGGAGCCATGCAGGCATCCGCCCAGTACAAGCTCATCCATTACAAGGCGCAGAGAGTGTTCCGTTGCACGCTCCTCAGGAAGCGCGACAACTACATGCGGGATGTGGAGGGAGTCTACGCGGAAGAGTGTAAGAAACAGGGCAAAGATGACCCCAACATGGCTCAGGGCATCTATGACTTGTTGAAAAGGCACCGTAAGCTCCTCCAGAACCTGATCCAGATAGAGAAGACCGACTCCCGGAAGGACGTCCCCGAGCTAGGGCTCAGGCCGGTCGCCCTGAAGCCAGAGGCCCCCCCCCCCCGCTGGTAAACCTCCCCCAGGGAAAACTGGGAAGGGAGGAGGTGGAGGCGCGGGCGGGGCAGGCGGAGGAGGCCGGGACCAGCAGGGCTTGGTGGTGTGTGACGCCTGCAAGGGCACCTCCCACGCGCCCGGGCACATGTGGAGATGCCCCGAGCTGCTCATCTATGCTCAGATGGGCTGGACTTTTCCACCTGACATGTGTCAATATTGCATGATAAGGCCCCGGACCGCGGGCTGCGGCCAGAAGAAATGCATCGAAGGCAAGACGGACAAGGGGCACTCTAAGGACCGCACCTGCAAGGATTGTAAGAGGCACCACTTCCTGGGCAACTGTGCCAAGTGTCTGAAGGAAGCCGGTGCGTTCAGGGAGAAGATCCTGGCATGGGCCCAGAAAGGTCTAGGGAACAGAGGCCGGAAGAAGAAGGTTCAAACCTCACTCGTCGAGCTCTCCGTCAGCTCGGCCGTCGTGAATGGGATGCCAGTGGGTGAGTCGCTGACGCTGTCCGAGGTAGTGCAGGCCAAGACTCCATCGGGGCACATCATCTCTGTCTGCCTCCTCTACGATTCACAGGCGGAAACATCGTGTATGTCCCCGTCCCTACACCGTCTCAGCCATCCTAAGGTGCACCCGGATGCACTCACCATCCATGGAGTCGGAGCCTCTACCAAGAGGTCTTTCTCAGAGAAAGGGTCCTTGATCCTCACCGATCCAAAGGGCAAGGAAATCACCATCGAAGGGCTTATTCAGGACCACCCGATGGCCAAGCCAAAGCCCTACACCCTACCGCCGGAGTGGGCCAAGGAGTACAAGGGGAGCCACGCAGTCCAGGTGCGGGACAAGCCCACTAACTACAGTGTGCTGGTGGGCTCCGATTTGCATATCCATCCTTTGCCTTGCCTCACCCCGGAAGGAGGCCAGCTGCTCGACAGCTCCGGCGCGCTTGCTCTGTTCCGGTCACAGATCACTCACCGGTACCTCTGCGTGGGGCAGGCGAAGGACCGCTACTTCCCCGGCCAGGACGACACCGACAAGGACTTCGTAGCGCAGCACTCCGCCCTCCACGCGGCACGTTTGGAGGTAGTCTCAGAGGAGCTGGCGGACGTCCAAAGCCCTCCCTGGAGCTCTCGGCCCAGCATCGAGGAAGTCCTGAGCGACGAAGAAGAGCCGACACCAGGGTTGTCCCTAGGTCGTGTCCGTTTCGGGCGCGACTACGACACCGACATCGAGGAGGACTCCTTCGTGACCTCCACCCTGGATGAGGACCTCAGGCAGCCTTGCAACCATGGGCCCAGCGACGACGCTGCCACCGCCCTGACCTC
>JAAGZN010000516.1 GCA_024206165.1 Bacteroidota bacterium | reverse complement strand
TAAGGAATTGACTTATTATTCGATAGGTATGTTTTTGGTATATTTTGTGTTTTTATAAGCTGACTACTTCTTTTGTGATATATACATGAATTTAAATTGTAACTTTTAACTATAGTTTTGTTTGCTTACAAACACTACTTATGTATCAAATAAAAAAATTATAAATGGATATGGATATCTATTGATAGACTTAAGAAAAAATTTATCGATTGTGTCATTGGGAAAAGGGACAAAATAACAGGAAATGAATTATGGTTAAAAATGAAAAATAAGTTTATAAATGCAGTCTATACAGATTACTATAAGCATATGAGTCAATATTAGAAAATGAAAATTATGTTCAATCGAAAGCGGAAACATATACAGTAGAGGGATATAATAGTAATTTAAGACATTATTTAGCCAGATTAAAGAGAAAAACAAGATGTTATAGTAAATGCGATAAAATGCTTGAATATTCAGTCAAATTATTAAATGGCTAAATGGAATAAAGATTTAGCAATGCTGAAGTAACAATACCCAATATAGTAATTAAACGGGTAATCAAGGTTTTTTTATTTCAATTAGGACTTTTGCAGCGTATCCTTAGATATCATATTTGATTGTTTTATGGTTACCAAATTTAATTTTTTAAATAATCTTATAATGATTGGAATAAGAACTGCGAGAAATATATTTTAAATGCATATCTTAAAGCAGCATAGATCATGAAATATTTATGCTGCCTTTGTTGATTTAGGTATTTGATTATTGATCGTCCTTTTTCTCTTCTGCGTTGTAAATATTTAACTGTTGATCTTCGTTGTTACTTGTATACTCATGTAAATAAACATATAGTTTATTTAATTTCGACATATTAATATTATTATTAAGTATAGCTGAAAAATTCTGTTTAGTTAAAAGTTTAAATTGTTTATGATCAAATCGTTTAGAATCTTTTAAAATTTTAATAATATTTCTAGAATCTATAAGTGAGTATTTATGTCTATTATTGTTATTGATTGATACAATTGCTTCATTGACATAGCAATAAAAAAGGTTTTCTGAAAAATTAGAAACAGAATATCTTTGATTATTTAAACATTTAAATAGTCTATTTGCATTACCTATACTTATATTATTAATAAATAAATTAGCAAATAATTTTATAAACATCTTTTTAGTAAAACTTCTAAATTTTACATGATCAAATTCTTCAGAATCTTCCAAAATTTTAATGATATTTTCAGGATATATATCAAAGCTTATTTTGTGCTTGATTTTGTTTTCTATATTGATTGATATAATTGCTTGTTCGATTAAAAACAATAAATCTGCCCTATCCCTAGAAATAAAGAAATAATTTCTAGTAGTATTCAAGACCTTTCTTAATAAAGAGTAAAATGGTAATGGTTGTAAATATTTAAATAGACTATTTGCATTACCCAAAAGTCTATATGGTAATGGTTGTAAATATTTAAATGGACTATTTGCATTACCCAAAAGTCTATTAGTATTCAAGACCTTTCTTAATAAAGAGTGAAAAGATAATGGCTGTAAACATTTAAATAGCCTACTTGCATTATCCTTAGTTATATTATTATTAAATATAGCTGAAAATGTTTTTTTAGTAAAACTTTGAAATTGTGTATGATTAAATTGTTTAGAATCTTTCAAAATTTTAATAATATTTTTATAATCTATAGGTGAGTATTTATTTTCATTTTCATTTTCTTTATTGATAGATTTGCTTGCTTCTTTGACACACTCATAAAAAGAATATTCATCCACATTAGAATATAAAAATTTAAAGTCAATCTCACTTTCTAAATACGTAATTAATAAATTTGGCAAAGTACAATTACAATCCGAAATTAATTTTTCATCGAAATTATCATCAATATCATCAATATCATCAGCAAAACCCTCAAAATCAAATTCCTGTTTTGACAAATATTCTAGTATTTTTTCACCTATCCCTTTTTTAAAAACGCTCTTAATATTTGTAAAGAAAATAGAATTCGCTTTTTCATCTTCTTTTTTTACCCACTGCTTAATTTCACCTCTATAACATTTTTTAATAATTTCAAGCACCTTTTTGTTTCTAGCAGCTCCTGTTAGATTGTTGTATTGAGCAGGCAAACGAAAATTTTTATCAAAAGATAAATACGACCAAGAAGTTGTGTTGATATCTAATTCTTTATCTATGTCACTTGTATTACATTTATTATTTTCAAACCAAGTCTCAAATTTCCCTTTTCCTTTATGGTTATTATAATCATGCGTGAAAGGGAGATAAGCATAATAGGCCTGAAGACCTGAATTAAGCGTTTTAAGATCGTTATTTTCGGTTTCTACTTTCTCTACTTCCTTTGGTTCCTCTTTCTTCTTGTATGATCCATCTGGATTGTTATAAATATTTTGTAAAATTTCGTGTATACGCATTTGTTTTTTTTCTTTATTAAGAGAATTTTCTTCTTTTGTAAAAGGGAAATTTTTATCAAAATCTATCAGGCCATTGTCTTCATATGTGCCAGTTAATTCTTCTTCAAGCTGCTCTTCTGCATATTTTTGTTCTTTAAAAAAGTTCGAAAATTTATTATTATAAAGTTTGTTCATATCTTTATAATATTTCCCTACTGCTTCATTAATTAGTTTAGGGGTATTTGTTTCATTACCATTAGTTACATTACTAACTCTACCTCGCCCACTACAGGAAACCATCATTCCTAAACCAAGTGTAAGAGAAATTATAAAATAAAAGAATATTTTTAGATCTACTCTATCATCTTTTAAGTAGCTCCAGAAAAGTGTTTTTTCGTTTTTAAATTTTTTATTTAATTTATTAAAGTATTCCATTGTTATATTATTTATTATTTAGAAAATAAGAATTTACCCATAGCAAAATTCCTTAATACCCTTAAATTTAGATTTTCAATATAAGTTTAGTTGTGCTATACGCTCTTTTAATTATCAAATTTATTTAAATAAATTCAATTAAATTTATTATAAAAGTATACAATGCTATTTTATTAAACAAATTTTAAAGCAATTTGTGTTTAAAAAATTATATTATTTACTGATCTTGCGCAAAAGCTTTGAAAGCTAACAGGTCTAGTGTCCCAAGTATAAATTCATTATTTGAGAATCATCTTCATCCAGATTTAGTTAAACTACAATGTAAGGAAGGAAGTAATCAAAGTGATAGCAAAGTAAGCGAAAGCTTGAATAAAAAATCATGTAAAAAACGAACAGTAAATAATACTATGACAATTCATGGAGTAGTAGAAAAAGTAGGAACATATATAATGTTTGTAAGCAAACAAAACTATAGTTAAAAGTTACAATTTAAATTCATGTATATATCACAAAAGAAGTAGTCAGCTTATAAAAACACAAAATATACCAAAAACATACCTATCGAATAATAAGTCAATTCCTTATCCTAT
>JAAGZN010000515.1 GCA_024206165.1 Bacteroidota bacterium | reverse complement strand
TTTGCATTTGTATCTTTGTTTTTTCAATACTAGGCCATCCTTTGTATATGTAGATGATTTACATTTTGGACATTCTTTCATTTATATAATTTTTGGTTTAATATATAAATTTAATCAAACTATACGAAATTAACAATGCCCAAAAATTACTTTATCACTGAATTAATAAAAATTATCTTATATAGATCATTCAAAAAAAATTATAAATTAATATCATATTCTGTCTCTTCAACATTTAAATATTGCTTTTTTCTATGATTTTTTATCATTCTATATAAGATTAATAAAATTATAAAGCCACAAATAGATCCTAAAACTACGGGCAATATAATTGCAATTGATGAGACATCATCTTCATTCGAACGAGCATCTAAAGTGGCAGGATTTATCGTCGGATCTATTGTTGGATCATTGGTTGGATCTATCGTCGGGTCATTCGTTGGATCAAAAGTTGGATCCGTCGTTGGGTCATTGGTTGGATCAAAAGTTGGATCCGTCGTTGGGTCATTGGTTGGATCTGCCGTTGGGTCATTCGTGGGATCAAAAGTTGGATCCGTCGTTGGGTCATTGGTTGGATCTGTTGTTGGATCATTCGTGGGATCAAAAGTTGGATCCGTCGTTGGGTCATTGGTCGGATCTGTTGTTGGATCTGCTGTTGGAAGATTGGTCGGATCTGTTGTTGGAAGATTGGTCGGATCTATTGTTGGAACATTGGTTGGATCTGTTGTTGGAACATTGGTTGGATCTGTTGTTGGGCCATTGGTTGGATCTGTTTCCAAACACAAAACATTATTATCTAAATCAAAATCAGTATCAGTCATATTTAATTCATTTATTTGGAAATCAACATTATCAAAAGTCACATTAGCATCAATGAGAGTTATTTTATACACAGATGGTTCAAATATGGCAGTGTTTTCACATTCCAGAAAATCCTGATTTGGTAATGAGCCAACAAAAAAACTTCTTGTTTCTGTTTCTGATTCTCCAATAATAACAATTTCATCTAAGTAATTTGGATCAAAATTTCCATTCATATTATAAAGAGAGTTTAAACCAGAGAAACCAAAAGTATTATTTATTGTACCATCTTCATTTATTTGACCTCTTAAATATTGATATAAGTTACCTGTAGTCTCAGTACCTAATCCTCTTCCTATTATTGCTAATGCATTATTAGTAGTTTTTTTTAAGGCATATATATGAAAATCTATATCTTCATATTCATATATCTTAAGAGAATTACTTGTTTTATTATATTCAAAAATCTGACTAAGAAATCCAGTCAAATAATATATATCTTTTTCTTTCTCTAAAATAGAAGTAAAAAGTAAGTCACTAGCACCAGAATAAATAGGTGTTTTGAAAGAATCAATTTTTTCGCAATTTTCATTAACAAATAAAATTACACTCCGGGGAGGCGAGTCAGTATTTATACCTAAAATAATATAAGTATTATTTAATTCTATCATTACTTTAATAAATGTTTTTGAAGTAGGATATGTAAAATCATTAATTCTATTTATACAAATTATATTTAGATCGGAATTTAATCTAATAAATACTGATACTTTATTTTTATTGGTTACTAAGAAAATTATTAGCTCGCCATCTTCATTTTCAATTATGTTAATATAATTATACGTATCCATAAATATATCACTATCTAAAAATTCTATACCTTTTAAAGTTAAAGGATTTCCAATTGGGTTTACTTTTCCTATAAGAATTTCTTTATGATTACCTCTATTTAATGCAAAAAATGTATAATTTAAATCTAATGTTCTTTTTACATTATATACTCTTGTATTTGATCTAAACAAAGAAAAATCGTAGTATTTGGACCACTTTATTATTTGATTTTCTCTGTCATATTCTGATAAGAATACTGTAGTTCCTTGATCAGAATCAAAATTCCCTGAAATTATATCTGTGTTATCTAAATCATTGTGTACTACTGACAATAAATTATTTTTAGAAAAAACTGAAAAATTAAAATTGACTATAAACCCTTCTAAAGCATTTACTTTATTTAAATAAATATTTTCTAATAATATTGATCCTATTAAAAATGTTTTAGTAATATAATTTAGAGATGTATTAATACTATAGGTTTTATTTATTTTTGGTAGATAATTCAATAAATTATTTTTTATATCAATAATCTTATCAAATTTAGTTTTAAAAAAATTCTTCCTTTGTTTAAAAGCTTGATTTTGTTTGTTTATAATATTTTTATTTATAGATATATCATGAGAAGCAGATTTACTCAAGCCTATCTTCATATTTTTCTTATTTTGTAAATTATTACAACAACAAATTAATATGAGAATAAAAAAATATTGTATATAATTTTCTTTTAATATTGTGTTCATAGTAATATTTAATTAAATATTTTTAATAAATACAATACTAATTAATATTTAATATACTAAAAATATAATTTCAAATTTTTTATTATATAATATTATTATTTTTATGTAAAAAGCTTTATATTAATTTTATTGAGTATTGTATTTTTGAAATTAAATATTACTTAACATTAATTAAATTATTATTTTTTGTATAATGATATGATTATTATTATATATTTCAATTAAATAATTTAGCTACATAACATCATACATATATTCTTTTAAATGAAAGGAAGGCAAATCTTTAATTTTTATAATATACTACTTCCAATTCAAGATGTAAGAAAAATCGATCATAACTCGTTCATTATCAACGATCTTTTTCCGCATCTTCATATACTTTTAGTATATCTAATAATAATTAAGAATTTTTATAAATATCATCTTCTGTTTCTTCGATATTTAAGTATTGTTTTTTTGTATAATTTTTAATTATTCTATATAAAATCAATAAAATTATAAAGGCAAAAACGGAACCAAAAATTATAGGCAACACAATTGCAACTGAAGAAAGATCATCTTCATCTGAACTATCTTTTAAAATTGCAGGACTTATAGTTGGATTTGCTGTGGGATTAGTTGATGGATTAGTAGGTAAATTCGTTGGATCAATAGTTGGATCTGTTGTCGGATCATTAGTGGGATCATTAGTGGGATCTGTTGTTGGATCATTAGTGGGGTCTGTTGTTGGGTCATTGGTTGGATCATTAGTGGGATCTGTTGTTGGGTCATTGGTGGGATCATTGGAGGGAATATATGTAGGATTTAAAGTCAAAAATATTTTGTCTGTGCATATGAATTTTTTAACATTACGTTCATTTAGGTTAGCATCAATTACATATATAGAATTATTATCATCAAGTGTTGCTGCCAAAGGTGATTTTAAAATTGAACTATTAAGATATTATGTGACAAATTCTTGTTGAGTAGTTCCTATTTGTATGCTAGGAATAACTTGATTAGGTACTAATAACAAAAAGTTTGTGATTGATATAAATCCAGGGCCATCAAAGTTAGTTCCCCCAACAAAAGAAATAAAAGAATCAATAAAATTGAGATCCTCATCATATATAGTGTTTGTAAGCAAACAAAACTATAGTTAAAAGTTACAATTTAAATTCATGTATATATCACAAAAGAAGTAGTCAGCTTATAAAAACACAAAATATACCAAAAACATACCTATCGAATAATAAGTCAATTCCT
>JAAGZN010000041.1 GCA_024206165.1 Bacteroidota bacterium | reverse complement strand
TTTTCTAATAAAATTTGAACATTTTCTGGGTCACCCAAAGGATCTATTATTCACCTATCACCATGTGGTGAATGTGTGCAGAAAAAAACCGGGACAATCTAAATGAAAGTATTACTTTGGGCCACCTTTACCTTGAAATCGGGGTTCTGTCATCAAAAATAGGGCGGTGTAAAAAAAACTGATTCGGGCTCAATTTTCGAGCAAACAAAAAATCCTCACATGGAGGCCTGCGGAATAGCCATACGCAGGCCTCCATGCGGGGATTTTTTTTTAGCTCGAAAATTGAGCCCGATTCAGTTTTTTTAACACCGAAAAGTGCTAAATATTGCTCAATCAGACAAGGCAAATCGTCAGTCAGAAAGAAGGCAAATTTTTTAATTGAAGTGGCAGACTGGATTTTTTGCATTCAATGGTCTATATATGCATGGTGGATGTGAACACAATCATAACTTTTGCGTTTTACCAGTGGAAAAGGGTACTTGCAAGTTCGACCATAATGAGGCTGAAATGTAAACTATATCTCAAAGTGCGTCTTAAGTAGCCTATCATCCTAACCTGACCTAAGTAGCCTATCATCCTAACCTGACCTAAGTAGCCTATCATCCTAACCTGACCTAAGTAGCCTATCATCCTAACCTGACCTAAGTAGCC
>JAAGZN010000514.1 GCA_024206165.1 Bacteroidota bacterium | reverse complement strand
TGATGCATGGGCTTACAAGAGGTTTTCTTCTAACTTCCATTTTCCACACGCCCCTGACCCACACTTTCGGGTAATTTCTAAGTGGGGAACTACATTAAAGCCAACAGAATGAATCTAGACAAACTTAGGCCTACTCACCCATCTCTAAATGCCGAATGTGTCTCCGCTGTGAATGGCTCGATCAAACAACGCCACTGTAAGCCAAATGTTGTAGATTTTAAATCATTTGCAACCAAAGTATTGCAGTAATTGTGAACACCAGCATAGCTCGACTTCAAACTACTAAATTCTGCAACTTTTACAGCGATACTGACGGACACGAAGAAAAGAGTTCATCTGTTTATCGCTTCCACTGCTTCTTCGACTCGCAAATCCAAACCTGGTGCAAGTTCTGCCAAACACCGAATCACAAAACGAAAAAAGTCGTTCTCCTCGAAACAGCCGAATCTCTCGACGGCAGTTTTACAATAGATCGGAAAGGCGAAGGGGGTGCCTTTGTGACGTCACAAGGGCACCCCTCACCGAAAAAATTTGCTCGTTTTTTTTCGGTGAAACTCAACTTTGGACGCCTATTAAAGCAAGAAAATATAATATTTTTCAAAAAAAAACTTTACGATGGCTTCAAACTCACGACTAACTACCATATTACGTAAAAATCTCAGAAATTTTTTTTTGGCTGGAGTGGCCCTTTAAGTAGCAGCCAGAGCTGTTCACTTTCGCACATGAAAAACAACGGAAGCGAAGGTTCACAACCTGAAATTTCTCGAGTGTTGAAAACCCGTGTGACATCAATCT
>JAAGZN010000513.1 GCA_024206165.1 Bacteroidota bacterium | reverse complement strand
TTATTATGCCCAAAAACGAAGTATTTAATGATATATTATAATATATTATAAAAAAAACACAATTGGCATCTATCACTAATAAAATAGGTTGAGATAAAATAAGAAAACCTATTTTGATAATAAAAATTTGATGCTAAAATACAGAAATTTAGGTGTTTTCTATCTGACACTAATTATGTTGCTTTAGGTAATTTAATTTATTAAAGTTAAGTTTATATAAGTTTGAATGATATCTAAAATTCAGATTAGAAAAAATACTATATAAAAAGAAAAAATAAGTATCTAATTTTAAAAATTATCAAAACAAAATACTCAAATTTCTATTTTAAATTTAAATTATAGATTTGTTCAATTTTTAATTATTTAAGTTTATAAAAATATATATTTATACTTAATTATTACAAGCATCAGTATTTTAAAATAGTAAAATATTCTAACTCTTTTACACTTTTATTACTTTTAGTGGTAAATCAAGCTCTCTTATTATTTTTTATTTAAAATATAATCATGTATTTAAAAAGATTCATTCATATTAGTTTATTTCATCTTATTCAATTAAGTCTTTATAATTGTCAAAATGTAAATAAATATCAGAAAATGCTTAATGATAATTGTAGTGAAGAAAAAGAAGAAAAGACTGCGAAACTTATCCAAAACGAATATGAATCAAAATGTGATCTTTGTTTGATGGATGTGTCATCTGATAATGATAAATTACAAGGTCAAAATCTTAGCTTTCAGAATGAAGAATTTATAGAATTTTTAACAAGGTATGGATGTTATGAAAACGTTGATAATGTTAAAAAGTTTTTAAATTCCTTGATTGTATTTCCTAAAATAAATCACAGAATACATAAAAAATATATTGATTTAAATAACTTTTATTGTAAATATGATTTTTGCAGAAATGATACTTTATTATTATCAATAAAAGATATAAGAAAGTTAATGATCAAAATAAATCAAAAAAGGAAAAGCCAATTATTTGAATTTTTAGATTGTAATATTTTTTTAAATGAATGTAATGATATAAAAAAAATCATTATTGATTATTTCTTTTCAGAAAATTTAGAAGCTTTATTTAAAAAAAATGAAAGATATAGAGATTTTATATATAAAAAAATAGTTGAATTAGAATTTTATAAAAGAAAAGATTTAGGAATTAAAGTAATAAAAAAATATAGAGAATCTTCTGAAATATCTTATTACGATTTTAAAAATTTATATGCAGATTTAAGATGTAGTGAGTTAAATTTTAATTTTAAAAAAAGAACTTGTTTGTTAAGATCTAAACCAATAAAAAGACTCTTCTTCTTTGAAAGAATTTTATTACGTATGGAAAATAAGGTAAATACAAAATTAAAAAAAAGAAAATACTCTATTTGTTGCCTAGTTATTCCTGCATTGACTTTAAGAAGAATAATAGGAACAATTTTGTTATTAGCTTTAGTTATAACAATGGTTATTTTATATAGTAAATCAAGTAGATATAACACTATTAATATGCCAAATGGATTATTAACTTCAATAATACTTTTACCAATATTTAGTTTTTTTTTAATACCATTATTACTTCTATTAATTGATCCTGGATATATGAATATAAGAAAAGGATTGAGTAAATGTAAATATAAACTTTGTTGTGCTCAAACATATAAACAAAGAAAGAATCAAATATTAGATCTTTCAAATAAAAGAAATATTATAGATGTATTTTGTTGTACTAAATATGAAGAGTTTTATCCAGGATTAAGAAAAAAAAATCCCTTTATCAAGTGTTTATGTATATCATTTAAATGTATACATTTATACAGTTTAGTATGTTGTGGATTATTCAAATATTGTTTCGATAAATCAGTACCTAAAATTAAAAAGTTATTTCCTCATAGATGTAAAAATTTAAATTGTAATCTCCAGATTATCTCTAAATGTTGTTTGAGTTTAAAAAAAATCTTAAACATTGGAATTATAGATGAAGAAGAATTATTAAATCAAATATATTGTAATGAAGATAATGTCGTTTTATAAAAACCTATTTGAGAAATTTAAAATTAAAAACTTGAAGATCAATTTATTAAAAAATATATTTACTATTTGTCTTTTTGTTAATTCCTGTAATAAAAAGTCTATCAAAGTTGGCATGATAAATGATTTAGATATTGAGGATTATTATGAATATTATTATAATATGGAAGATAGTTTTATATATAGGAATATTGTTCATAATTCCTTAAAAGATCCAAATGTAATAAGAACTAAAATAAGATTTAATAAAAATTTATATGAACTAAACAAGAAATTTGATATATACTTCTTCCATTTGAAGATTAATAAATAATTTGCAAATAATAAATAATTTTCGATATTAGTACAAAATTATTTATATAACAAAATGAATATATTATCATCCTCATCAAGAAAAGAATTATTATCTCAACATAGA
>JAAGZN010000512.1 GCA_024206165.1 Bacteroidota bacterium | reverse complement strand
TTATTATGCCCAAAAACGAAGTATTTAATGATATATTATAATATATTATAAAAAAAACACAATTGGCATCTATCACTAATAAAATAGGTTGAGATAAAATAAGAAAACCTATTTTGATAATAAAAATTTGATGCTAAAATATTAAAAATTAAGAGTTTTCTATCAGGCACTATATATCAGTTAGTGAATACATGAAAAAAATGAAAGGAAAAAGTTCATATAAATTGCAAAGAGAATATCCTGAATTAAAGAAAAAATATTGGGGACGACATTTTTGGGGAAGAGGCTATTTTAGTATAACAAGTGGAAATATAACAGATGAGATGATAAATGAATATATAAATAATCATATAGATGCTCATAAAATTGGGAACATTAAAAATTTACAATTAGAGTAGCTCTTTAGAGCTTATTGCGACTTACAGTCAAGATTGTAATTCCACCATCTTAAGATGATGGTGGTTTAATATACATGTCCCCCTAATTATGAATTTTGGGGAGAGAAAATTTTAGAAAATTGGCTAAGAGTTAAATATCCTCAGGTAACAGATGATTATATTAAAAATTACAGTATCTCTCCTTTATATCGAACTAGTAATTAGATATCCAAACTAATTTTATTAATTTTAGTTTACTTGATTTAATAATTCAATTACAGTAGAATGATCGGAAGCAAAAAATAATTTATATTTACCATCAGTGTAAATGTATTGTTTTTTATATTCAGATTTAGTAATGTTCCTCTCTTTAGGTTTATACTGCTTCTTAAGCTTTATAACAAAATTTTCTAATGAATTATAATCTGAAAATTCATCATAATTATTTATTGATTTATCAATTACTTGTGGAAGAATCATAATTTCTTTTTGAATAGGAGACATACAGAGTATTGTTTTAAGAGATTGGGATAGGATAACAGTATATTCAGTATCTTGAAATTTAAATATAGATCTACTTATTTGTTTTTTATTGCCATATTGAACGCATTTTTTTGCACGAGCTATTATTTTATCCTTTTCATTTTTTTTTATATCTTTATTTAAATTAGCACATATATGCTTTATGTACGGTTGAGAGTCACTAATTTTGATGGGAGGTAATTCTATTGATACTTTAGATAATTTTACGTTTTTTGAATTTAAAGAAGCCTTTTTATCTTGATTTAATTTTGTATTATTGGTGAAAAGATTATTTTTAGGGATATTTATTTTAATTGAACTTTGATTTAAATGTTTAGGCAAAGGATCAAAAAGAGATTTGTTAATTTTAATAAAATGACTTTTAAATTTAAGATATTTAAGTTGATCTTTCTCAACATCAACCACTCCATAAATAGCATATGTATTGTCTAATGCGATATTTGTATTAAATACATAATACTTTTTTTCTTTATCTTCGTATTTATGGCTATATGTAATTCCTGTATTCCCCTCTAAACTTTGATTGTACGTAAAGTTTAGAATACGATTCACATGGTCTAAATTATATGAATCATATGATTTATTGATATTATAATTTAGACAAAATTGTTTATACACTTTCTTTAAATCTGATTTATTTATTAGATTGTTAACTAAATTGCAACTATTATCATTTCCATAATCCCGGTAGTTTTCATTGTTTGGGCATAAATTACTTGTACAATTCCCATTTTGAATATTTTTAAAATCTACATTGATACAATTTTTATTATTAAGTGCTGATTTAATATAAGATTTATATTCAAGTATTTCTTGCTTATAATTTTTTGAATATTGACTCTGAGTACCATAAGATAATAATGGCACGTCATAATAGCTATTATTTAATTTTTTTTTATATTGATTTATAATTTCTTCCAATTTTTTATTTCCATTTTGAATTGCCAAAGAAACGTTATAGAAACTGCAGTTATTCAAATAATCATATAACTCTTTTAGCATTAAGCTTAGATAATGTTTAAGATATGGAGTAAATAACCATTGATGTTTTAAAATTTCTACTCTGTCTGAAGTTACAAGCAACCCCATGCCTCCATATAAATTATTCTGTGAAGAGTGAGAATATATTTTTTTTAATAATTCTGTTGTATGATATATTTTAAAAACTTCTCTTTGAAGTTGTGGTAAATGATCCTTTCCATGAAATATAGGTGAATTATTGATATGCAAAAACTGAGAAGGACCTTTAATTGGATTAAATACTAAATCATCCTTTCTTATATTTCTTTTAGGTTTATCACGTGTTAAGAAAACTTTTGGACCGATTCTTGTGGACCACCCATAATTCTTACAGTTTTTTAAATAACATTTGTCTATACCGACTAATTCGTTGTTTTGGTCAAGAAATAGATTATAAATATCATCTATTTCTTTTGAATCTGAAGTTTTAATAATTTTTGAAGTTATAAATAAATGCAATCCATGTTCTGTATCCATAATAGCATATGAATAGTTTCTTAATTTTTGTTGTATAAATAAAATTAGTTCATCACGGCCCATCCCTTGACAACACTTAAAATCAATATCTAACATCATTAATGGGGCTTGCTCAGTTACAATTATGCCAGTAGAATTATCATATTTAACTTTAGTATCTAAAGAATCCTTATAAAGCATGTGTCTATTTAGTCTATATTTAACATCTATTTTTGATTTTATATGTCTAACTAATTTAAATTTTTTTTCTTTACTTACCTCTACCCGTTTCTTATAAATATCTTGGGAATAATTAATAGTATTGGTCTTATATTTTGCTTTTAATTTAGGTTTAAGTTCTAAATTAATATCATCTATTTTTGCATTAGCTAATAATTGATTTAGTTTATTACGATTGTTTTGACCAGTTTCATTATTTTGTTGTGAATGTTTAAAATTACAATTCTTTTTATTACATGGACCATTTCCGCAATATTTTGTATCTGTTTGGTTGCATTTGATATTAGTTATTAACAGTATGGCTATTAACATTACTTGTAACAAAAATTTATTGTTATTTTTATTATATTTAGCTTTATGTAGATATTTCATATTTATGTATTAAGTTTATTAAAAAATATATATATAGTTATGTTTTATATTTAAAATACAGAAGCAATATACTATTAAAATCATGAAAATACAAAACCTGACATTATGGTTGTTTATATGCTTAATAAATTGTTCATTAAAGACTGAAAAGTTAATGAAGTTGAATATTGATAAGGATACAGTCATTGATAAGGATACAGTTTGTAAGCTAAGCTGTTTAGATGATAAAAAATTTAATCTAGTTTTTAATAAATATATAGACTCTAATGCCTTAGTTGAGAATAATTATTTGGTTGGCAAATATTTTCTAGATCCAGAGAGTGAATCTAAATTTTCTATTCTATTAAATAATGGACTAAATATTTTTAAAAAAGATAAAGAATCTTCAATTTTCACTACTTTGACCTCGAGAAAAGAAGATATCAAATTATTAACATTAGCACTAAAGAATATTGGAACTATAGATAATAAAAATGAATTATTTGAAGCTTTAAATGACTGCATAAATTCAAATAACACCATGGGAGCTAATTTAATTTTAAAAAAAACGACTGCAGATATATTTTTTAATCTTAATAATACTAGCAATCAAAACTTACTTCATTTATCAATTTTAAAGGAAAATAATAAACTTTCTAAACTTTTTTATTCTTATTGCAACAAAACATCAATTAGAGCAGATAAGTATGGCATTACACCAATTTCTTTATGCATTATAGCAAGGCAAGATTATATGTTAAAATTTATGGATTCTATTAATATAAACTTATTAGAAGATGGGAACTTTTTAAAATATTTGTTTCTTTATAAAGTAGATTCTATTTTAGATTTTGTAAATGATAATTTTGTTATACAAGATCAGATTTTCTATGAAAAAGAAACTTTCAATGTGAATTCAATTTCTTCTAAGTCCTGTGCAGCCGTAAGGAATGAGAGTAAAAAAGCATGTTCATCTGCTCTTTTGAAGAAAAATGATATAAATGATTACGTAAATGCTGTCATTAAAATCCCTGGTGTATCTTATTATACAAATTTAAATGAAGAGGAAAAGCATCGTATACAAAGAATTTTTGTTTATAAGATTTATAAAGAAATAGTAGAAAATCAACCAGGTATTTTACATTTATTTTTAAAGAAAAAATTATATAATAATAAAAACAATTATGAAATAAAAAATGTTATTTGTAAACAAATATTTCTTGAGCTCAAGTCATTCTTACCGGTAGATTTAACAATAGGAATATTAAATTTTTTAAATTTTTATAAAACTTTTTTAAAAGAAAAAGAATTAAAACTTTTAATTGATCAAATAGAATTATTAAATTTTTCGAATAAAACTGATATGAAACAACAATTAAATAACTACTATAAATGTGTTTTATTGATTAATTACTCGGTTTAAATTGTTAAGAAATTTTTAATATGAACATAAAAAATAAAATTTTTGAATTCAAAGGCTCCGCTGCAAAAGTCCCTATTGATATAAAAAATCGTTGATTACAGCTTTAGTTTGTTATATTGCATCTAAAATTTAATTAATCTGATATGAATCTATATAATAAATTAGTTAGTCGTCCCTATATTTTCCTGAGAATTACAGGTATGAGCCCTGGGAAATTCAATGATATAATAAAGAAACTTCTACCTATATGGAATAAAAAACACATAAAGAAGAAAAAACTGGCATTGCTACCTAATTATAGATAAATAATTATTTCTTTTAGCAATTAATAGCCTTATAGAATATTCTAGCATTTTTACACATTTACTATAACACTTAGATTTTCTTCTCATTCTAGCTAAATAATGTCGGAATAAACT
>JAAGZN010000511.1 GCA_024206165.1 Bacteroidota bacterium | reverse complement strand
TTCCTATAGCCCGTTGGTGCCCGCACGTCTTGGCCTATCCTTCCAGTTGTTTTTATAGCCCGTGGGGGCACACATGTCTTAGCCAATTCTGACAGTTGTTTTATAGCCCGTTGGGGCACGCACATCTTAGCCAATTCCGGCAGTTGTTTTATAACCCGTTGGGGCACACACGTCTTAGCCAATTCTGGCAGTTGTTTTATTGGCCCTCTGAGGAACACCCGGCTGGGCAAGTGCGGGCAGTTGAGTTCTAGCGGGTTGGGGCAGGTACGTCTTAGCCAGTTCTGGCAGTTGTTTTATAGCCCGTTGGGGCACACACGTCTTAGCCAATTCCGGCAGTTGTTTTATAACCTGTTGGGGCACACACGTCTTAGCCAATTCTGGCAGTTGTTTTTATAGCCCGTTGGGGCACACACGTCTTAGCCAATTCTGGCAGTTGTTTTATAACCCGTTGGGGCACACACCTCTTAGCCAATTCTGGCAGTTGTTTTATGGCCCGTTCGGGCTTAAACCCGGTACGGGGGCAG
>JAAGZN010000510.1 GCA_024206165.1 Bacteroidota bacterium | reverse complement strand
TCCCCGATGTTGATCATCGTGGCAGTGCTCAGCACCTCTGGCTCCTGGAGGTGGTATTTTTAGGGTTTTTAGGGTTTTAGGGTTACTAATCACCTCCTTCATGCAGTAGGTGACCTTGAACACGACACCTTTGTTGAACTTGGAGACGAACGTCTCAGTGTAGATCCGGGGGTCGATGATCTCGGTGACGACAGGCACATCCCTGATCTTCCCGTAGTTGTTGGGGATCCGGGGGTCCATGATCTTGGAGAGCTCGGCGACGGACCAGTGCTCCACCACGACAGGCTGCCTGACGGGCCTCCCATCCCTGATCTTCCCGTAGTTGCTGTGGTAGTCCCGCATCAACTCCTCGTCAGACATCTGGTTGATCCTGTCGATGGCCAGCTTCTTGTTCAGGTCATCCTTGTTCTTCATGTTGATCATGTAACGCTCCTGGTCCTTGATGGAGCGGAGCTTGTCCTCGTCGTAGATGGCGCGGAGCTTGTCGTAGTCCTGGTCCTTGATGGCGCGGAGCTTGTCCTGGGTCATGATGGCGAGGAGCTTGCCGAAGCCATTGGGGACGTTCTCCATCATGGACCTGCAGGAGGTGATCAGAAGATGGATCAGAAGCCCCATAATTGTCTCACCTTTGAGCTTTGATGGCTGCTTTCATGGCAAGGAGCTTCTTCCGGTCGTTGATGGCATTGATGACATCCCGGTCTTTAACGGTGCCACCGGCGCGGACCCAGTCATCGCGGAGCTGGTCCTGCTCGTCCATGAGGGCGCTGAGCTGGTCTACCACTAGCTCGTCGTTGCGGTTGTACTTGTAGCCCTCGGGGACCTTGTCTGGCAGCAGCGGCACCGGGCGGAACTCCATCATGGACCTGCAGGGACAGATTATAGACTACACACAGATCAAAGCCCCATAATTGTGTCACCTTTCGACTAGTTGACTCGTTGGTGAGGGTCGTCTTGATGAGGGTCGGCTTGATGAGGGTCGGCTTGATTAGGGTCGACTTCTACACAACGGCTTCTGAAACTCGACAACAGTGTGGACAACAACACTGGAGGACAACACTAGAGGATGACACAC
>JAAGZN010000509.1 GCA_024206165.1 Bacteroidota bacterium | reverse complement strand
AATCGGTATCTATCACTAATAAAATATGTTGATATAAAATGAGAAAACCTATTTTGATAATAAAAATTTGATGCTAAAATATTAAAAATTAAGAGTTTTCTATCAGGCACTATATAGATTCATATCAGATCAATTAAATTTTAGATGCAATATAACAAACTAAAGCTGTAATCAACGATTTTTTATATCAATAGAGACTTTTGCAGCGGAAAAAGAGATAATAATGAAAAACAAGGAAAAAATAATACAAGTATCAGACGCATTTCCAGGTAGTGTCTATGATATAACAGTTCGTAGAGAGAGCGATCCAATACCAGAATCGGAATCAATTTATGCAGATTCAGGCTATCAAGGCCTATAGGAAGATTATTTGCATATCAAGCTCCCCAAAAAGAAACCGAAAGGAAAATCTCTAAGTGAAGAAGATAAAAAATATAATAAATCAGTCCATTATGTACGAAATCCGGTTGAATTTAAATTCAGAGAGTTAAAAATATTTCAAATATTGTATCAAGTCTATAGAAATAGTAAGCCAATCTATGCAATAAAAATGTCAATAATAACAGGAATCGTTAATTTAAAAAATGGGTTTTAAAAAGATTCCTCATAAGAGGAACTCATTTT
>JAAGZN010000508.1 GCA_024206165.1 Bacteroidota bacterium | reverse complement strand
ATGATGCATGAGGTGAATGGCTCGTGTGCCAGTGCACTTGCTAGAGAATATCAACCTGGTATTGCCTCCACATACATTTCCTGATTACATAGGCACTGGACTAGGTTTTACCAGCGCTCACTGGCTTCACTATTGGATATGATGACAAGCAAATCGAGTAGGAAGTCACAATTTTTTGGGAAACTATACTTATGTGGCTATACAGATGACTTGGTGATATTTGTCTGAATGTAGAATTTATACAACCTCTAGCTGATTTTCCGCCTATTTTGCGGATTTTCCATTGCCGGACGAGGGCATTCAAGTTAACAAATCGTCAAATTTCACAGAGGTAAGGTGAGGTGGCCCGGTGCAAAAAAGGGCTTGATTTGCTAGGAAATCCCATCAGAACATTGGGATGAGGGGTTTACTTTGTGGATTGTTGTGTATATAATTGCCTTTGAATTGGGTGAATGGCTGCATGCCTCAAAGTTGCATCCATTTTTTGCATTGTGAAGAGTAGGTAATTTCCATTTGACTCTTCTCAAGGGCCAAATGGCCAGTTGCCTGGTGGCTATAAGACCTGTCCGTGGCTGCTCCCTGCGCCATGCCGCAGGCGACAGTTGCAGTGGGAAGAAACGCGGGTTTGGCGGGAGTTTTCTGCAGGCGGCGGCTTGCGGCTGCTTTTCCGCGTGAGAAGCCGCATACCTTATTGCTAGAGAGTGTATCTGGATTTTCACTGCTCCAGATAAACCCCCTAACAGCTTCGGCATGGACGCTGCTTTGCTGGTCAATCCTGCTGCTGTGCAGGCTCCGGTGGTCGCCGCTCCGGTTGCCCAGGTAGGCCGGGTCCTTGGTCCACCCGCCCTCCACGTAGGCGAGGGCGGTGCCCGTGCGGCGCTCCCTCCGCATTCAGGCTCGGGAGCTGAAGGTGGGCCGGCTCTGGTGGCACACCCGCTCGGCCAGACTGCTCTCTGGAGCCTTGGGCAGCATCAGGGTCAT
>JAAGZN010000507.1 GCA_024206165.1 Bacteroidota bacterium | reverse complement strand
GCGGAGGCGAGGGTCGGACCTCTCCAGCGCCGGCCGCGACCCGCCGAACAGGACGGTCAGGTTGGAGGCGGCGGCGCTGTAGAAGATGAGGTGACAGGCGGCCAGCGGCTCGGCCCACTCCCTCGTGATGTCCTGGATGTGCTGCAGCTGCTGCTGCTCGTTGTATCGCCTGAGACTCGTCCCCGCACTCTTGGCATGGCTACCGCCACTCTTGTTGTTGGCGCTGCCCTGGCTGCCGCCCTGCTTGGCCCGCACGGTGTAGATGTGGAAGGTCTTATGCACCCAGAGGTCCCCGTTGCGGAACACGGCCCCGGCGAAGTGGCCGCCGCCGAGCATGATGACGGCCCAGGTGGTGCGGCCCGGCAGGCCGAGCACGGCCGCCCGCAGTTCCTCCCGGCCCGGCAGGTCCCGCCCAGCGGCCAGGAGGCAGCGGTGCACGGCCACCAGCCGGCCGTCAGCCGTCTCCAGCACCAAGCGGGACTCCCGGGCCATCACACTCACACCCTCTTCCTCCGCCTCCTCCTCCTCCTCCTCGGAGCCGCTGATCTCCTCCTCCTCGTCGCCCTCCAGCTGCTCCAGGATGCCCTCGAACTCGCCCTCGGTGAGCGGCGGCCGGCCCCGCAGGCCCACCTTCAGGTTGTAGCGATGGAGGTCGAGCCTGCAGTGGTCCCTGTGCTCCGCCAGGTGGCCGAAGGTC
>JAAGZN010000040.1 GCA_024206165.1 Bacteroidota bacterium | reverse complement strand
TTTCGGCTAAAATAAAATTCGGCTATTTTTTCTACAAATTCGGCTACGTAGCCGAATTTAGCCGAATTTATTCGGCTAAACTTCGGCTAAACTTCGGCTAAACTTCGGCTAAAATTCGGCTATGGCTGAAATAAACAATTGAATAGAAAATCCCACGAGATCGCTTCAACTGTTTGTCTTGTTTAATAATTATCTAAACGATTGTGTCGCCGTGGCTCTGAAGTTTGAAAGAGCAACACTTCAAAACAATAACTGAATAGAAAATATTGTGTTGGAAAAAAGCTTCCAGTGTTTTATTCCCCGCGTAAGCTGGATTTGCTTAATAAACAATCCCCATGCGCGCTATATGCACGTTTTGTTGATCGCTAGCTGCTATGGCTAGTTATATCAAAAAGACTTTTTCAACGCAAAAAGAAAGTGAAATAAATTCGTATTGTATTTCTTTTTCTTCTAAGACCATGGTTGACTTCAGTTGCATTTACTAAAATTTAAAAAGAAACTGCGGATAAGAAACGGTAGAGCTTGATTTTCAAAAATTAAGAAGCTTTGGTAGGAGATTTAAAAAAAAAAAAAAAG
>JAAGZN010000506.1 GCA_024206165.1 Bacteroidota bacterium | reverse complement strand
TTGGATGACTGCTCCTCGACATCCGCCTCCTCATCTCGGTTCAGGTCTCGGTTCAGGTCAGCTCTGGCGCCGACGGCTGCGAGGGCGGCGGGGCCGAGCTCAGGAAGTGCAGACTTTTGCGTAATTGCTGCTGGTGTCTCGGCGATTACGCAATTCTTATTGGCCTCCACATGCAGATCTCCGTGTACAGGCTCCTCGCCAATCACTTCGGGAACTCCGGCGACAACGCAGTGCCGATTAACCTCGGTGGGCACGTTCATCTCCTTAGAGTGGACAGGTTCCTGGTGCTTGAGGGCGCCAGTGAGGATGTACAGGGACGACAGCTTAGACTTCAGGATGGAGAAGCCGTCGAAGGACACGGCCTCCTGGCCCTCGAAGACAGTCACAGGGAACACTGAGGTCCTCACGTCCGCCCCGAGTAGGATCGCGGGGTAACGAACTCCAGGTGTGGGCTCTTTGGCCAGGACCCCATTCTTCCTCATTCGGTCGAGGACGGAGGGAAGGACAGGGGGACCACTGAACACCTTCTGCTGGGCCTCCACCACTAGCCCCTCTACTTTGATGGGGGGCCCTCCAGCCACAGGAATGCTGAGCTCGCCTATGGTCCGGTGGATGGATTCGCTGTCGCCCGAGAATGTTTTGATGGCAACTGTGTCGGGACCGGTGGTCCGGACATTGGTGCAGTGCTCTACCAGTGCTGGGTCGAAGAAGGTGCACTGCGAGTGCGAATCATACATGACGACCACCTCCAGGAGTTGTCCGGAGGAGTTCGGGATGGACAGCACCTCCGCGGGGCACAGTGTCTGGCCCAGGGGAGCCCCATTGACTGTGCAGTAGTTGGACTCCACACTGGTCTGATGCACTTCCAGTCCTATCATTCTGACCTCCACCTTCTTAGCCTTTCCTTTGTCCTGGTAGGTCCCTTTCTTCGCGACTCCCGGGGCTGGCCAGAGCTTTGGGGCTTTGTCGCCTTTCTTTGGCTGCTTCGGCTCTTTGTTTTGGATTGTCTTCTGCTTCCTCAAGTTGGCGAGGGCTCGGGGCTCGCAGTCCGCGCATCCACAGACTCGGAAGTTGACCGCCGGAACCTTGGAGAGACAGAGGCCACTCTTGTGCTGACCGGTCCTTTTGTCGAAGTATCCACCGCACTTTCCTCCTGCACACTTATCGTCCTTTCTCCCCAAATGGACGGGGCAGATGTGGTTAGGGAGCTGCTGGTGCTTTCCCATGTAGTTCTCGAGGAGCAGGCAGTTCCTGGTCTCTCCATGCACCTTGTCATGGCAAAGGTCGCAGATGATGGTGGCGGAGACAAAGGTGACCTGCTCCTGGACGGGAATAGCTTTCCCCGACGAGGACTTCCCCTGCCGCTGATTTGTCGAGCGGGAAGTAGGAGATTGGCTGCCGACGACTTCGGTCTTCTGGCTTTGGACGGACATTCCACGTCCCGCGTGGCCAAGGGCTCGTGCCTTGGCCTGCAGCACACTGGCCCTGTTCGTGGACTCGTTCCTGATCTCCTCCATGATGTCGATCAAGGGGGTGACCACAGACGCGGACCCGTTTCGCTTGACCCGGGAGGTGTCGTCGCCATCTATCTCTTTCTGAAGGACGTTGTACCGCTTGATCAGCTGCTTGTTGGCATCGGCAATGTCTACAGGGTTGAAGAGTGACTGGATGATGGTCTGGCCGGCATGTAGGGAGATGAACCAGAGCGGGTCGAGCTGCTGCCCCTTGTTGAGGTCAACGAGGATGTCTCCGACGGAGGTGAGCTGCTCCTCCTCGCTCTCGGACACCTTCATCCCCAGCAGGCGCGCCAGGATCGTCTCCAGCTCCGCGCTCGCGTTGGTGGCCAGTTTCGACAGAATCTTAATCGCCTCATCATAGTCCGCGGTGTGCGCGATGAGCTTGGCGTCGTGAGGTCGGAGACACTGGTAGAGGTAGTTGAAGCGCGCACTCTTGTGGTAGGTCCTCAACAAGGGCTCAATCCTCTGGAGCCAGTTCTTCAGGTCTGTGGCTTTACCCGACCAGGTAAATGGA
>JAAGZN010000505.1 GCA_024206165.1 Bacteroidota bacterium | reverse complement strand
GGTTGAGAACTGCCCTCCCTTGTTCATCTCGCTGAAGCCACACAGCTCCACTCAATGTTCCTAAGGTGTCGATCTTGACTCGAAGATAGAAGTTGCTGATGTCTCCTAAACTGACTATGGGGTTCAAACGCATCCTCAGGAACATGCTCCGAATCTTCTCGATGTATGCTTCACCAGGCGACACGTTGTCGTTGTTCTTGTAACCAGACTTGCTCCTCTGGGCTGGATTCGCGACGATCCTCAGGGGGGAACTGGTGGAGGAGAGGTTGAGGACCATGAGGAGGCCTACAAAGCCCAAGTGCTGGTCCACATTCCTGCGGTTGACTCCAGAGCTCTTCACCTCGTCCAACTCAAGGAAGTCGTCGAGAAAGTGTAGAATACCGTCGTTCTGTTCCTTCTCGAGCTTGTACTTGATTTCCGCAGCAAAGGCTGGTCTTCCCTTTACTTGCTTGAGGATCCTCTCAGAGCTCCTTCTGGATTCTTCTCTGAAGCTGTGGACTGAGTCGGCGGATTCTTTCAGTAGGCGTCTGAAATGAACCTTTCCTGGAAACCT
>JAAGZN010000504.1 GCA_024206165.1 Bacteroidota bacterium | reverse complement strand
ATAGTCTATTCCGTCATTATTTAGCTAGAATGCGAAGAAAAACAAAATGCTATAGTAAATGTGTAAAAATGCTTGAACATTCTATTAGATTATTAATGTTGAAAAGAAACAAAGATCTGTCTCTGCTAAATTAGCAATGCCTAATATTTTTATAGGATTGAATATCTTTTCCTAAGTTTTTTCTAGTAATAACGGGGAAATAGATTTTTTAGTAGAAGCTCCTAATTCTTTCAATTTTTCAGTCTTTTTAATTAAATTATCTTTACCTGTATACAATTTTTTAGCAGCTAGTTGATAAGTTTCATGAGTACTTTCTATTCTCTTACCAATTTTAATTAAGTCTTCAGTAAAAGAAACAAACTTATCATAAAGAGCACCTCCTTGTCTTGCAATTTCCTGGACATTTCTAGTTTGATATTCTGTTTTCCAAGTATGTTTTATAGTTTTTAAGGTTGCCATTAAAGTAGATGGAGATACAATAACTATATTTTTTTCCAAAGCTTTATTAAATAATGAAGGATCTTTTTGAGAAGCTAAAGCAAAAGAAGGTTCTATTGGCATAAACATCAGTACAAAATCTAAAGTATTTAAATTGTAGAGCGATTGATATTGTTTGTTACTAAGTTCGGTGATATGATTTTTAATGGAATTCAAATGTTTTTGTAAATAAATCAATTTTTGATCATTATCTTCATTTATATATTGAGCATAATGCACTAATGATACCTTTGAATCTATAATTATGTTTTTATCATCAGGTAAATTTATGATAACATCAGGTCTAAATAATTTGCTATCTTCATTTCTTAAAGACTTTTGCACAAAATATTCCCTATCTTTAATCAAGCCAGATTTTTCTAAAATACTCTCTAAAATAAATTCCCCCCAATTACCTTGTAATTTATTATCTCCTTTGAGAGCCTTAGTCAAACCCTCTGCATCTTTTGAAATTTGAAGACTTGATTCGCTAATTTTTTTTATTTCTGTTTTGAGAGAAGCAGTTCGTTCTATTCCTTCTTTATTTGTTTGTTCGATTTTATTTTGATATTCTGATATCTTTTCTCGGAAGGGATTTAAGATATTTTCCAAATTTACTTTATTCTGATCAGTAAACTTTTTTGTTTTTTCTTCTAAAATATTATTTGCTACATTCCTAAATTCTATTTTCATTCTTTCTTGAGCCTTCTGAACTTCTTCTTTTTGTTCTTCTATTCTTTTAGCTAAATATTCATTTTTAGAATCAATAGATACCTTTTCTGTTAATAATTTTGAATTTAAGATATTTAAATTTTCTATTTCTTTTTTATATTTTTCAATAAAATCTTGTGTTGCTGAGAGATTAGAAGACAATTGTTTAATCTCAGTTTCCATTTTTATTTTGGTAATATACCAAACTGCAATAATTGATGATATATAAAAAATAAATATAGGTACGATCAATGCCATCTTTTAGAATTTTTAAATGACAATTTATAAGTTTTTTTGATTAAAGTCAATGATGTGAATTATTTTAGATTAAAAAGCTATCATATATAAATGGCTTTATGTTAATTTTTAAATTTTATTTATACAAATTTACAATATCTTCGGAAGTTGTTATTTGATTATGCTTTTCAATTTTTTTATCGTCTTTATCAGAAGTAGATTTATCACCTTCAGATGAACTTCTAATTCTTTCCAGTTTTGGTTTTTTATTTTGTGGGGGTTTTTCTGAATGACTTAAAAACAATTTAGGTAACTTCAATCTATTATCTTTAGCTTTCTCTATATTTTTTTTTGAATTATTTTTTATATCCTGCTTAGTTATATATATTACATTATTAGGATTATTAGATGGAGTATGTAAATGTAAAACTAATGTAGGTTTAGGTCCAGGTTCTTTATTTTTCTTAGATTCTTCAGTTTTCTTTTTTTGTTTAGAACAACAGCAACCAAATATATTTTTTTTCGAATTTATATTAGAACAATTAAAACTCAAAATTATTATAATAATTAATATACTACTTCCATTTGAAAATGTTCTGATAATCGGTCTTTTCTGCATGAAAATAATTGGTTTTAGATACATCTTGATATACTCATTCCATATCAAGATGATTAGTAATTATTTGAAAATTACTATTTATTCTGCTATATAATTTTTCAGTTATTATTGGTATAGTACTAGAAAAGAAATTGTCTATTGCCGACCGAAATTCTTTTGCTGTTTTAT
>JAAGZN010000503.1 GCA_024206165.1 Bacteroidota bacterium | reverse complement strand
GGCATCTAAAATCCAAAAAGCAAAAGTGTGGTTTCTTGTGCGTCCAGACTGTCCCACTTGCAGTGGTGAGCAACATGGAACCGACCAACCTTGAAGACGGCGGTCTAGGGTAGCATTATTCATGACTAACCAACCACAGTGGTCATATCTCCTTGGGAGAGTGACCTTGAGAATACGCTATGCCAATCCATCAGTACACCAAAAGGCCAGAGCTTTCCACTGAAAGCTCGGTAGGGCAAATTTTCAACAGGCTCGTAAACAATTACGGCCCTTTGTGCAAATCCAACCAGCGTATTTCACTGAGCATGGGCCTCCCTGTGCTGGCCAGGCCAACCACAACCTTCCTCCCCTCCAGAGCAATTAGACTCGGCTGCCTTACCACCAAATGGCCTCATAAACTTCTTCATGCACCACTCCAAGCCAGCCATTGGTCGGCTCTATACGCCCAGTCACGAACTACCTCCCTGACCTTGACCATGAGTATCCTGGACGTCCGCCAGATGTCAGCACTGAGCGATCCCTGGTTACCAACCAACTGAGTCTCTAGAGTCCGCATTCAAGTATGAGGCCTAGATGAGAACACCAATACTCCTCAGTTGGAACAGGCAGGAGAGATATGAGACAGAGCGTATTCCAAAGTGCACTGTGAAAATGATCTCTCATGAACCGCCCCTATCTCAGCACTTTGTTTGATAGCAATACGTTGAAGGTTATGGTGAAAAATTGAAGTAGAGATTTTGAGAGCCAATTGGCCAACCACACCTTCCAAATGGTCTGGTAAACAACCCATGCTAATACCCTACAGACGCACAACTGTCCAGATATTGGGATCCATGCAATTGCATTCATGTCAGACCAAAATGTGAATTGCTGTCAGTATGTAGAAGGGATCACAAGGTCAAGATGGCGGCCACAGAAACTCAGTTACCAGCCGCCCACATTGAGTTTTAAAACCCCACTCTTTACGCACTTGATCTGAGTGTATTCATTGCCTTTCAACCTCCGTG
>JAAGZN010000039.1 GCA_024206165.1 Bacteroidota bacterium | reverse complement strand
TTATTCCATGGGAAATGCGTACTTTATATGAAATTGAGGTGAACTCTTATTGTGGGGCTAAGTTTTCACTAAGTTTCATTGGGAACTATTAGAAACCCTCGGTGTAATAAGTTCTAGGCTGTTCCCATGGACAGAACTGTTGTAATACGTATGTTTACAACGTTTTAGATCAAATGCAATCGTTTTATTCCATTCGAAAGGCGTACTATATAAGAAATTGAGGTGAACTTTTATTTGCGGGCTATGTTTTCATTAATTTTAATGGGGTATTATCAGAAACCCTCGGTGGAATAAGTTCTAGACTGTTTCCATGGACGGAACTGTTGTAATACGTATGTTTACAACGTTTTAGAGCTAACGGAATTCTTTCATTTCATGCGAAAGGCGTACTTTATAAGAAATTGCGTTGAACTCTTATTGCGGGGATAGGTTTTCAGTAAGTCTTATAAAAAACTATAAGAAACCCTTGTTGTAATAAGTTCTAGGCTGTTCCTATAGACAAAACTGTTGTAATACGTATGTTTACAACGTTTTAGAGCTAACGGAATCCTTTCATTCCATGCCAAGGGCGTACTTTATAAGAAATTGAGGTGAACTCTTATTGCAGGGCTAAGTTTTCACTAAGTTTCATGGGGAAGTATAAGAAATCCTCAGTGT
>JAAGZN010000502.1 GCA_024206165.1 Bacteroidota bacterium | reverse complement strand
TTGGTCTAGTCTTCACAGGTCATCTATATACATCCCACTGAGTGCCTGGAAACCCCACATGCCCATATGGCATGCCCACATGTCATATGCTATATACCCAAATATGGCATATTTAGCCATATTGGGCATATTTGGGAATATTTGGGTATGGCATGTGGGCATGCCATATGGGCATGTGGGGTGTCCAGGCACTCAGTGGGATGTATATAGATGACCTGTGAAGACTAGACCAAAATTGCATTGTTTTTTTCCAAAGTTATGGCTCAAACCAAAATGTGTCATTTTCCCCCTTATAAACTATGTCAAATTGAGGTCAATTTAGCCAATTCCAGCGCACAGTCTTCCCAAGAGCTAAAAACTAATCTGAAACCTTTTTCCAGTGCAGTTTGACAAGTCCAATGGGAATCTAGTGGTCGCTAGTCACCACATAGTAATGCTGATTTTCTGATGGCCCCTAACTAGACATGTTCACGCCCACTGTACTGCCGCTCCTTGGGGTCGCTCTGTACGGTACGGGGTCGCTCTAGTACGGAGTGACCGCAGGGAGCGCAGTGCTAGAGACGATGAAATTGTCTACATCGGCTGGCGCTCCTTC
>JAAGZN010000501.1 GCA_024206165.1 Bacteroidota bacterium | reverse complement strand
TTCTACAACCCCCACACCAAGCTCTTAGGTTCCCTGAGTGTGCAAAATAGCCCTTAACTTCATGTCTGGTAGCGAGGGTGTGCCTTTATAAAGAAAAATTAGGTTTTTATGTCTAAGAAACTTTTCGTATCCTAATCAGTACTCAGCCAAAGATACTCTGGTACGAAGATTTAGCATAGTTGTTGAACGTTGCAGTTGTTCAGTCCCAGCTCTACTCTGGGAGATAATTCACTGACAGCATCTCTTGTTGAACTGGGTGGTAGGGGGAGTACTATGGCCCACAAACGCCAGACAAAACTGTTACTTTACTGGACAAACTGTTGCTTCAGTGGACAAAACTTTACTTCAGCGAGTAAAACTTTTACTTCACTGGACAAAACTTTACTTCACTGGACAAAACTTTACTTCACTGGACAAAACTGTAATCAATCTGATCCTAGGAAAATAGACGAGCACGTTCCGGGCTAAAGTCTCGTTAAGAGGAATCTGGAAAGTTTCTCAACTTGTTTGGTTTACACGAAATGTCCAACCAAAGTTTCTTAAGATTTGAAAATCTGGCCCTACGGTTTCTTATGAATGTCCTTTTTACAAAAACAATGTGTCGAAATGTATCGAAGCGAATTTCTAAATTCGACAGTCAAGTGCTGAAACTTGTCCCGGCCAACCAGAATAATGGTAATTTTATGCTGGGTTTCCGTTGGCTTTAAACGTCAAGAGGACTTTACATACTATGTCTCGATGACCAGACCACACATTCGTTAATCGATTTTAAGAAAGTTACCTGCCCCACACGCGTTATTTTCTATAGGTCATTGCTTTATGAAC
>JAAGZN010000038.1 GCA_024206165.1 Bacteroidota bacterium | reverse complement strand
TAATTTGTATTTTACCAGATAAAACTTTGTAACGATATTTTATTATCCAGACTAAGTGGTATCTATGGTGATAAATAGTATGGCTTCCTTTGCTATAATTTTCCATGTCACAAATGTAACATTTTACATTTAAAATAAGGAATTTAAAGGACTGAAGTCATTTTTCATCTGAAAGATGGAGGCTTTAACCAAATTTGAGATAGTAAAATAGCTATATTTATCATTTTGAAATTGTTGTATTTACATTAATAATAAAGCGAATATATATTTAGTCATAATTTGCATAAATATCCACATTATAACATTATATCAATACAAAATTATAAGACATATTTTTTAAATGCAAAATTATATATGCTTATATCCTATCAAAATATAAATATTTTCAGCTGGTCGTTCTATATATTATTTATGGAATTTAAGAAAAATGATAACTTAAAAAAGTTCTAAAACAAAGCTTTTTAAATGATAAAGACTTATTATCAATAACATTTTCAAATACAAGTAGTTTATTTCTAATAAAATCTTATATTTGCATTTAAAATTCAAAAAAATAGAATGATTAAATATTTAGTTTATTTCCTAGCTTTTGTTTCCTGTTCAAAAACATCTATGACAAAAATGGAAAAATCTTTTGAAGTTTCTTTTAAAAATAAAAAAGATAAAAGACTTAATTATGAAATTATGAATTTAGAAGATATAAGTAACTGTAAATTCATTCAAACTAATTTAGAATCTATCAATTTCATAAATAATCTCTGCAATGCTTTTGATAAATCAATGTTTAATTTTTTTCCATTAGATATTTTATCTTGTATTAAATTACCTTTAAGTATTTCTGAATTAATAATACAATATTATGTCACCAAAAAGGAATCTATAATTTTTGCAATCCCAAATAGACCTATCTGTTCAGAATATAATTGTATATTAAAGACGGAAGAATTTTCTTGTTTTACATCAAAAAAACATTCATCAAAAAAGATTATCACAAAATTAAATCTAAAATTCATTGAAAAATCCTCAACCCCCTTTTGGTTTGGAACAATACCTCCTTATATGATACCAATAAATTTTGATAATTGTATTATTCTTGAATATTCCAATGTAGATCAATTATTTTAAAAACATATTATTAAATTATTTGTCATTATATAGATATTACAGTTTATTTAATTTTGGACAAATTGAGAGAATTAATTAAAAAATTTTATATAATTAGTGTTTGTAAGCAAACAAAACTATAGTTAAAAGTTACAATTTAAATTCATGTATATATCACAAAAGAAGTAGTCAGCTTATAAAAACACAAAATATACCAAAAATATACCTATCGAATAATAAGTCAATTCCTT
>JAAGZN010000500.1 GCA_024206165.1 Bacteroidota bacterium | reverse complement strand
TGGATAACCATTAGATCAAAAGATACAGCGAAAATAGCTCAGTTGGGAGAGCATCAGACTGAAGATCTGAAGATCCATGGTTCAATCCCGTGTTTCGGCATGAGAGCTGGTTTTGTTCAATATCTGAAAGTACTTAGAGAGGTAAATGGTATAGAAGAAGTGAATAACCATTAGATCAAAAGATACAGCCGAAATAGCTCAGCTGGGAGAGCGTCAGACTGAAGATCTGAAGGTCCATGGTTCAATCCCGTGTTTCGGCATGAGAGCTGGTTTTTTTCAATCTCTGAAAGTACTTTAAGAGGTAAATGGTATAGTAGAAATGAATACCCATTAGGTCAAACAATACAGCCGAAATAGCTGAGTTGGGAGAGCGTCAAACTGAAAATCTGTAGGTACATGGTTCAATCCCGTGTTTCGGCATGAGAGCTGATTTTGTTCAATCTCTGAAAGTGCTCAGAGGGGTGACTGGTATAGTTGAAATGAATAACCATTAGATCGAAAGATACAGCCTAAATAGCTCAGTTGGGAGAGCGTCAGTCTGAAGATCTGAAGGTCCCCGGTTCGATCCCGGGTGGGGGCAAATATGTGATTATTTTTTTTATATTTTTTATACCCAATTGTTTTTTCACAGACACATAGTGTGTCAGTGTACATA
>JAAGZN010000499.1 GCA_024206165.1 Bacteroidota bacterium | reverse complement strand
GAGGTGCAAATTTCTAGACGAAAATTGACAAATGGACTTGAATACGGCAGCCTCTATAACGTCCGTTCACTAACGGTGAAGGAAAGAGGTGCAAATATCTACGACAATGAACGACTTAACTTGAATACGGCAGCCTCTATAACGTCCGTTCACTAACGGTGAAGGACAGAGGTGCAAATATCTACGAGAATGAACGACTTTCCTTGAATACGGCAGACTCTATAACAACCGTTCACTAACGGTGAAGGAAAGAGGTGCAAATATCTACGAAAATGAACGATTTAACTTGAATACGGCAGCCTCTATAACGTCCGTTTACTAACGGTAAAGGAAAGAGGTGCAAATATCTAGAGGAAAATGAACGAATGGACTTGAATACGGCAGCCTCTATAACGTCCGTTCACTAACGGTGAAGGAAAGAGGTGCAAATATCTACGAAAATGAAAGACTTAACTTGAATACGGCGATCGAAAGT
>JAAGZN010000498.1 GCA_024206165.1 Bacteroidota bacterium | reverse complement strand
TGTTTGGCTGTTCTGATGCCACGTAGTGCTAGAGGCAATGCATAACATCAGCATTGACCCCCCACTCAGGTGGCCTGCCGGCGCGCTACGTGGCAAGCCTGGCGGAAATCGACCAGGTGGGCAAGTCAGAGATGAATCTTTAATACGAGTTCCTCCTTCCCCTGTCAAGGTCTATATCTGGACTACTCTGACAGCACGTAGTGCTGGAGGCAATGCATAACATCAGCATTGACCCCCCACTCAGGTGGCCTGCCTCGGATCACTGCGTGCCACACCAGGTGGGATCAGTAGACACTGAGATACTCTTGCTTGGTTGAACCCGTCTCTTGATTCACGTCTCCAACATGTGGCAGCACCAAACCATCCGGTGCTGACCCCCCACTCAGATTCGCCTCCCATCCCGGTCCTGGGCTGCCTGTTACATGCCCGTGCTCCAGGTGGGGACTGTCATGTCTGAGTCTCATTACCTAGCACGACTTCCCTCCTCCAGCCGTGATCCAGCTATTCCATGACACATTGCCAATGGCAGCACCAATACATCCGGTGCTGACCCCCCACTCAGATTCGTTCCCCCTCCCTGACCTTGGCCGTCTCTCAGCCCGCTGAGTGCCCGGTGGGGACCGCCATGTCTGAGTTTCGTTACCAATCACCTCCTCCCACCGCCAGTTCGGGCACAGGGTGGTGATGGCCATGTCTGGGCATCGTTCCATTGGCACGCATCACTGGCAGCACCACTCCATTCGGTGCTGACCCCCCACTCAGACTCGTCCCCCATCCCCTGGCACGCCCATGCCTGGAGCCCGTCCGGGGCTACCAGGTGGGCAGTGTCAGAAGTTGAGTTGGTGAATGAGTTGTGGAAGGTCTTTATGCAGATCTTGCAATCTGACAATCACAAGAAAAGATCGTGATGGTGGCAGTATCCAGTATCTGCCCACCCCACCTCAGGTTCGCTCCCCTCCCCTGCCACTCCCTCGCCTGGCTCGCCATACCGGGCCACCAGGTGGGACGTGTCAGCTGAGTAGGCAATGATTTGTGGAAGGTCTTCCGGCAGATCTTATGAACTGACACTCACAAAAAAGAAATGCCGTGATGGTGGCAGCACTCAGTGTCTGCCCACCCCACGTCAGGTGCCTGTTGGCGGACGGGCGGGCCAGGACCTCGCTTCCCGCCAGTGGCAGCCGACACCGGGTAACCGCCCCGCCGCACCCTACTGCGTGGCACTGATGACTCTACTCAAGTTGATCCCCCTCTGCAGGGTCTTCCTGGGTCCGGCACTGATGTCGTGCTCCCGACCGAGAGCTGCAGGTGGGCTGTTCAACTTTGGGTCGCGCCACACGCCAGCTGCAGCCGGGCATTGTCTTAGACGCCCACCACGTTGCCCTTTCTCTTTCGCTCCGTTGAACGCTGCTTCGAGCAGCATGGCAGCCTAACATCTGGCTGACCCCCACACCAGGGCCGCCGCACCAGCACAGGGTTGGCGCTTTTGGTCGGCCACTCCAAGGTGGGCAACGGCATCATTGAGTTGACTCGTCAGTGACCACCTCGTCCTCAACTATGACACGAGTCGAGGTCGAGACGCCAGACTTGGCTCTAAGGCAGCCGAACATCTGGCTGACCCCCACTCCAGGGCCATTGCACCAACTCAGGGGTGGCGCCTTGGGTCGCTCCCTCCCAGGTGGGCAACGGTATCATTGAGTTCTAT
>JAAGZN010000497.1 GCA_024206165.1 Bacteroidota bacterium | reverse complement strand
TTTGGACCCGCCCAACATAGAACGTTCCATCCAAATGGTACTAAGGAGAATGCAGGCCCTCCCTGTTATGTTCAGCTGTGACATTTCGGAAGCCTTTTTCAAGATTCTACTACATTCCGCTTCAACTAACAGCGTTATGTTTTTGATGGACTTTGATGCAAAGGACAGGGTGCTCACAGCTTCGCCATCGCCCTCAACCAACTTGGTGACGGTACGAGCCCTCAGAGCGGTAATGGGAGTAAAATCCTCACCTCTATATCTGAGCTTGGCCAAACATGACGTCGCCGATGGGATCAAGGAGAAGGACGCTATCTTGGCCCACCATCTCAAGGAATATTCTTATGTTGATGATTGCCAAAGTGGCCTGCATGCAATGGAGATTGCAGACAGCCAACGGACCAGCGGCGCCCTACAGATGATCCAGTCCAACACCTGTGACGATGAAGAGTGCTGTACCTCTCACGACATCGACACCACGGACAGCCCGATGGTTCCGGCTGTGCCAGCCGACATCCAGCGGGCAGAGAGGCACCTACTCCAGGGTCCGCTGGGCCAGGAGGTGACTCACCGCCTTCTGCTC
>JAAGZN010000496.1 GCA_024206165.1 Bacteroidota bacterium | reverse complement strand
TTGAACAGGTGTCTGACGCATTCTACGACTCAATTCTTCGAATGAGTCGCTAGTTTAGTCAGACGGTCTTTCTTGAGTTAACACATATTGCTTGACTGTTTCAAGGTTTGCACCGCCTGTACTTGTTACCGCATACGATCTTGCCCAAAAGTAAGGTTTCCAGAAAAAGGGCGCAAGATGCTCTGTAAATTCCTTCCTGATATGCCTTGCAGAAACGGCTTTTAAATTACCAATTAAGCGTGATAAATCCAGTGACGGGTGCGCCTCTATAAGCAAGTGAACATGATCTGATTCAGCGGCAAATTCAGTTAACCCACATTCCCATTTAGCGAGGACATGCGTAAAAATATCTCGCAGTCGCTCCTCGACTTGTTTATTGATGACTTTGTTACGGTATTTAATGACAAATACAATATGGTAGTCCAGTCTGTATGCACTGTGGTTCTTGGTCTGTAGCGTATCTTTAGGTTGTACTTTGACTGCCTATATGATAGAATATTTCTTATGAAGATTGTACGTTCAAACACATTAAAGATCAAGTGCGATATCGCTCAAGACGAAGCGTTAGCGTCGACATTGGCGATTTATCGTCGCTATGTGCGTGATTTGATGATCTTGATTAATGCAAGATGGCGTACCTTCGAGCAAGAAAATGGCAACAGCATCATAAAAGCCGTGGAAGCACTGATACACCCAACCGCTAAGCGACCTACGGTCAAGCATGCGTATTTTCACCGCAGGTACTATAAATTTACAAGTTACTTACGCCGTGTCGCCATTATGGATGCCGCAGGGCAAGTGCGCTCCTTTCAGTCACGTTTCAACGAGTGGACTGATGGAAAGAGAAAGCAAAAGCCCCCGACACTGACCTGTTCAACGGCAACGTTTCCAAGCCTTTATGCTGGGCAGTGTATAAAATTTAACCCCAACAACAGACAAGCGCAGATCAAGGTTTTCACGAACAATGACTGGGTTTGGATAACCGTAGCACTATCTGGTAAGAAGCGGTTTAACGGCAAGGATTTATCCCCTTTGCTTGTTGTAAAAAGAAAAAAGTGGTCACTTTCACTGCCCACTCAGTTACAGGTAACACTGAAGGATAAAAAAGACTTTTCAGGCAAAGTACTGTCTGTTGATGTAGGCATTAATACAACAGCCACTTGCGCTGTTGTTGATAAACAGGGCACTGTGCACGAGCGAATTTTTATCAATCGTAGCGACAAAGACCGTGAGTCCCGCATTATGG
>JAAGZN010000037.1 GCA_024206165.1 Bacteroidota bacterium | reverse complement strand
CTTCCATACGCCCTTGACTCAACTGCTGCCCACAAACGACGTCCTTTCTCGCTTAAACAACTTTTTATTGATAAATATTTGTTTCGAATTTTTGTAAGCTCTTTTTCTTTTTGTGTCATACCTAAATATAACACTAATATTATATTATCCAAGTTATTTTATTACATTTCTTAAGTGTCAATTTTGTTAGTTTTATAGCAAATTAAGATCTATAAAAAACTTAAGAATTAATAATTTTATTTAAGAAGCTTTTAATATCAATGACTCTAATATTTTGATCCAAGCGATATTCTAAATCACATTTTGGGATGAAATTTTACCCTGCAAATCTAAAGATGAGATAATAAATTTGCAGGGTAAATCACAACAATATTTTAAATATATAAGGAATAAATTAATAAGATCTTTGATTTAAATCTTAAAATTTATAAGTTTAAAGTATGCTGAAATTGTTATGCAATAATACCCCTTAGCAGTTTTTCTGCCGATTTTAATACTCCTTTACAAAAAGAAGGAGATATCAGATATCTCTTATTCTTAATTCTCAATAATAATTTTCTTAATTTATAATCAAAAAATATTTTATTTCATGGAAAAGATCAAACACCAAGCAAATAAATTCTCATCGAGTTTAGGTTTTATAGCAGCAGCATCGGGAGCAGCAATAGGATTGGCTAACATCTGGAAATTCCCTTATGAAGCTGGCGCTAATGGAGGAGCTTGCTTTTTAATACCATACTGTTTATTTACAGTGCTTCTTGGATATCCAATGTTATTAACAAAAGCAGCATTTGGAAGAAAAACGGGAGCCGGAATGTATGATAGTTATAAGAATACCAAATTTTCTAAACATATAGGACTCATTTCAGTATTAGTATGTATGTGTACTTTATCATTTTATAATGTCGTCGTTGGCTGGTTATTCGGTTATGGTATTGAAATATTAAAAGGAAATCTTCTGAGACAAGATAATATGGGACAATTCTTTGGTAACTATATCAAAGAAGTTCCAATGAATTTAATTTATAACTTATTAATGACCTTATCAGTGCTTTTAATAATAAAAACAGGAATTCAAAATGGTATTGAAAAATGGTCTAAGAGGTTAATGCCAATATTTATTGTAGTATTGTTGATTTTAATATTTTATGGACTGACATTATCAGGGGCTTTTGAAGGAATTAAGTTTTATTTATATCCCAATATTTCCAAAATTACAATGAGGTCAATATCAAGTGCTTTATCTCATTCCTTTTTCTCATTAGCATTGGGAGGAGGCGTTATGATAACTTATGGAGCATATGCTAGAAAGAGTTCTGATTTAGTTAAAGATTCTGTGATAATAACTATCAGCGATTTTTTTGTTGCATTTCTTGCTGGCTTACTTATCTTTCCTTTTATTTTTCATAAAGGACTTAAGCCTAATGAGGGTCCAGCTTTAGTATTTATTGCTATTCCTTTAGTATTTAAGAGTTTGGGATTAATCAAGGGATCTATAATAGGTATATTATTCTTTTTATTATTAGTATTTGCAGCAATAACATCAGCAATTTCTATGCTTGAAGTTCCTACAAAATATATGATGGAAAAATTCAAATTTTCCCGAACAAAGAGTGTTATGATAATAGCTTTAATATGTTATTGTTTAGGATTATTGAGTTTATTATCTAATGGAGCCAATTCTTTTTTAAGTAATTTCATAAATATAAATGGAAAGAGTTTAAGCTTTATGGATTGTATAATAAAGTTTATAATGGAATTTTTATTACCATTTTCTGTATTGTGCTTTTCATTATATATTGGAAATAATTGGAAAAAACTAAATATTGCTCAAGAGATAAATAATCACAATAAATATTCTAAAGCATTATTAAACTATATTTATATTTGTATTAGATTTTTAGCTCCTATTCTTATTTTAATAGTGTTAATATCTAATTTTGTTTAAGATAAATTTTAAAAATGGAAAGATTGAATAAATCAAAAAATAAAACGGATAATAATAAATTTTCATCAAGAATTGGTTTTATAGCAGCAGCATCAGGAGCTGCTGTTGGATTGGGTAATATTTGGAAATTTCCTTACGAAGTTGGAGCAAATGGTGGAGCTTGGTTTTTATTAATATATTTTTTATTTGTAATAATTTTAGGATTTCCTATTTTGGTTGCAAAGATAGCTTTTGGTAGAAGCGTTGGAACAGGGGTATTTAATGGATATAGAAATGAAGGTAGATGGAAATGGCTTGGTTTTATTCCGGCATTTCTTTGTTTAATATTATTTTCTTTTTATTCTGTAATAACAGCTTGGATTTTAGGTTATGGAATAGAAATATTCAAAGGTACACTATTAAAACAAAATGAATATTCCGAATTTTTTAAATATTTTATTAATGATATTCCTAAAAACTTATTTTATAATTTTCTTATTATTAGTATTATTTCTTTAATAATAAGCTTTGGTATTCAAAAAGGAATAGAAAGAGCTTCTAAGATAATGATGCCTATATTGTTAATAGTATTAATTGGTTTGATAATTTATTCTTTAACTCTTAATAATGCATCTGCTGGGTTAAAATTTTATTTATTACCAGATATTTCATTACTTACAAAAAAATCCGTATTTAGTGCATTATCTCATGCTTTTTGGTCATTGACAATAGGCTCAAGTGTAATGATTACTTTTGGTGCTTATGCAAAAAATGATGTTGATATAATTAAAGATACAACTTCAATAGTAATTAGTGATGTTTTGGTTGCTTTTTTAGCGGGCTTATTGTTATTTCCTTTAATATTTTCAATAGGAATAAAACCAAATGAAGGTCCTGCCTTAATTTTTATCGCTCTACCTTTTGTATTCAAAAATTTAGGGATTTTTAAAGGCTCAATTGTTGGTTTATCTTTCTTTTTATTATTAGTCTTTGCAGCTATAACTTCTGCAATCTCAATGCTAGAAATAACAACAAATTATATGATGCAAAGGTATAAAATAAGTAGAAAAAAAAGTATAATATTATTATCCGGGATTGCTTATATATTAGGTATTCCATGTATCTTATCAAATGGCAAAGTAAATTTTTTAAGTAAAATAATTATTTATAAAGGTAAGTATCTAAACTTTATTGATATATTAGGTTTGATAATTGAAATAGGATTTCCTATAGTTGCTTTCCTATTTTGCATTTTTATCAAAAGTCGCTGGAAGAAATATAAAATTAATGAACAAATTAATTCTCCTAATAAAAAATCAAATTATTTTAACAAATACATATATATATGTGTGTCATATTTAGGTCCTATTTTGATTGGATTAGTTCTTTTATCAAATTTTATTTAAATATCTGCTGTTAAATAAGATTTTCCGCAACATTTAGAACAAGTATAGCATTGGCAAGTAAATGCGAAGCAGAAGCAATTTATGTTATGTGAACTTGAATAACACTTACAGCAACATTTATTTTCTGAGTTTTTAATAGGTACTTTTTGTATGGTTACTGTATCTCTTGAAACATTTCTGGAAATTACAATAGTATCTTTTGTATTAGGTCTTGGATTATATGGCAAAGGAGTTAATTCTTTTTTATTTTCTGTTTCATCAGTTTCGAAGCTTTGATTTTCTGATAAACTATTTACTCTTTTTATTCGATTGTTTGGAATTATTTTCTTTTTTGTATGCTTGGTAATTTCAATATTGTTTGGAATTATTTTCTTTTTTAAATTCTCATTGAATGCCGAAGGTTCAAATTGATTTAATTTTAAATTTTTTAAGCCTTTTCTTATAATATTTGAATCTTGTGGAGTATCTAAAATTATTTTTAAAGCTGAAGGAGTAATTTGTTGACTATTATTATCTAGATTTTCTATTTGCTTAAGAGGATGATGTGTTATATTTTCTTTTTCATTTAATATTCTTGTATTTATAGTAAGATTGTTTTTAAAATTAAGATTATCCTTAGAAATGCTATTTCTGGTTTGTGTATCAATAGAAGAATAATCATTGTAAGCCAATAAATTAGTGTTACTAGTAGATTTGGATGAATTTAAATTTGTTAATATAGTTATTGGAGTCATATTAAAAGTATTTGAAGGTGTAGTCATATTGTAACTTAAATGTTTTTGTTTTTGTTTTTCTTCAGTAGGAGGGAAATTATTAGTGATAATATTTAAAGGTTTAATGTGTGTTGTTTCATTTAGTTTATTATTTTCAAACTTGACTTTTTTAGATTGATTAGTATTAGAAAATTTGGCATTGCTACCTAATTATAGATAAATAATTATTTCTTTTAGCAATTAATAGCCTTATAGAATATTCTAGCATTTTTACACATTTACTATAACACTTAGGAGGCGCTGCAAAAGTCCTTATTGATATAAAAAATCCTTGATTTAAGCTTTAATTATTATATTGCATCAAAAATTAAATTAATCTGATATGAATCTATATAATAAATTAGTTAATCGTCCCTATATTTTCCTCAG
>JAAGZN010000495.1 GCA_024206165.1 Bacteroidota bacterium | reverse complement strand
GTAGAACTTGTTACTTCAACGGTTTCTTATAGTTCCCCATGAAACTTAGTGATTACTTAGCCCCGTAATCACAGTTCACCACAATTTCTTTTAACCTACGCCTCTCCCGTTGAATAAAACGGTTCTGTTAGCTCTAATACGTTGTAAACAAACGTATTACAAAAGTTTTGTCCATAGGAACAGCGTAGAACTTGTTACTTCAACGGTTTCTTATAGTTCCCCATGAAACTTAGTGAAAACTTAGCCCCGTAATAAGAGTTCACCTCAATTTCTTGTAAAGTACGCCTTTTGCATGAAATAAAACGATTTTGTTAGCTCTTAAACGTTGTAAACATACGTATTACAACAATTCTGTCCATGGGAACGTCATAGAACTTATTACACCGATGGTTTCTTATAGTTCCCCATGATACTTAGTGAAAAATTAGCCCCGCAAACAGAGTTCACCTCAATTTCTTATAAAGTACGCATTTCCCTTGGACTAAAACGATTCCGTTTGCTCTAAAACGTTGTAAACATACAAATTACAACAGTTC
>JAAGZN010000494.1 GCA_024206165.1 Bacteroidota bacterium | reverse complement strand
GGTAGAATATTGACCAAAAACCATGGGCTAACCATCATGCTTTTTCAAATTTTTGCCTGATTTTGAAGGACATTTTTTTGGTCATTTTCTGCGTTTTATAAGGCTATTATACCCTAATACTGCTTTCATAACAGTTCTCAGTGGTTTAAAAGCCGATTTGAAACCATTGATTTTGGTAGAATATTGACCAAAAACCATGGGCTAACCATCAGGCTTTTTTCAAATTTTTGCCTGATTTTGAAGGAAAATATTTTCAGTCGTTTTGTGCATTTTCCAAGGCTATTATAGCCTAATATTGCTCCCCAAACAGTCCTGAGATGATTAAAAGTCAATTTTAAACGATTTATTTTGGGCCAATTTATACCAAAACCATGGGCTAACCATCAGGCTTTTTTCAAATTTTTTGAAGATTTTGAAGGAACATTTTTTATGTGATATTATGCGTTTTCTTAGGCTATCATGGCCTGAAATTGCCATCTGAACAGTCCTGAGTTGATTAAAGGCCTATATGGAACCATTTATTTTGGGCCAACTCTCGACTAAAAACCATGGGCTAACAGAGCTAACCATCAGGCTTTCCTGCCAATTTTTGGGTGATTTCCAAGAAACATTTTTCAGCGATATTATGCGTTTTCTAAGGCCATCATGGCCTGAAATTGCCATCTGAACAGTCATGAGTTGATTAAAGGCCTATATGGAACCATTTATTTTGGGCCAACTCTCGACTAAAAACCATGGGCTAACCATCAGGC
>JAAGZN010000493.1 GCA_024206165.1 Bacteroidota bacterium | reverse complement strand
TATCATTGAATTTTCCAGGGCTCATACCTGTAATTCTGAGGAAAATATAGGGACGATTAACTAATTTATTATATAGATTCATATCAGATTAATTTAATTTTTGATGCAATATAATAATTAAAGCTTAAATCAAGGATTTTTTATATCAATAAGGACTTTTGCAGCGCCTCCAAGCTTCTCCTACCCAAACAAATTGCTCTATCTCTTCCCATGACATATTTTTATAATCTTCAATAAAAACACTTTCTAATCTATTTGGCAAGTAAGATCTGTCATATTTATCTTTAATTTTAGAAAGGTCTTTACATGGTAAATCTTCAAAATTCTTATTTAATACTTTTATATAAGGTTTTCTAGTATATGGATAATGTACATATTTTTCTGGTATTTTTAATTGATCATTTATTACTTTTGAGTTTATTAATCGAGATATAAATTTTTTTTTCATTTTTGAATTTGAGTCTTTAGTGAGAGATCCACATTTCAAAAATAAAAAGGCTAGAATAATAATCTTGATATTCATATTTATTAAAATTTATTTAGATTAACCTTGCTTATAATAAAACATATTATAAAAACCCCTCCTGCTATCATAGACATACACCCTGGTATTGGTAAGTTTAAGAAATTAGCAACATGATATCCAAGAACTGCTGAAGTTATTCCTAGTAAAGAAGATAATAATAAAATAGATTTTAAACCTTTGCAAATTAAATATGCAGAAGCTGTAGGTATTGAAATAAATGATAGAACTAAAATGGTCCCAACAGATTCAAAAGAGGCTACGGTTGTTAGAGCTGTTAAAATTAAAATTAGATAATTCCATAAGGCAATATTAATGCCAGTTGTTGAAGCAAAACTTTCATCGAAGGAAGTAATATGTAGATATCTATAATAAATTATTATAAAGGATAAGTTTAATATTAATATAAATAACAAAATATAAAAAGACTTAGGTCCTAATATCAAACCATTTTTAGTAATTATTAAATTTAAAGGTATATAAACGATTTCACCATATAAAACACATTCTTGATCCAAATCTGCTTTTTGTGTATATAATGATATTAAGATAACACCAATAGCAAATAGAAAAGTAAAAACAATGCCTATAGATGCATCAATTTGCAATTTGGCTGTTTTATTAAAAAAGCCTATTAAAAAAATGGCCAAAATACCGCTAGCTGTAGCACCCATAATAACATAAATGGAACTAACAGATTTTGTAAGAAGATAAGAAATTACTATTCCTGGCAATACAGCATGAGAAATGGCGTCAGCCATCATTGTAGATTTTCTTAAAACTAAAAAAGATCCTATTAATGAATTATTTAATGAAACCAAGATCGCAACCAAAATTATCCAAAATCCTTCCATTATAATATGTATTTTTTATATAATATATTTAATTTTACCGTTTATTAAATTTAATAAATATACTTGATTAAAGTCAATATAATTAAAATTAAGTCACTTTTTAATAAATTTATAGATGGCAATGTATTTATTCAACTAAAATTAATAATTAATAAAAATAATTTTATTTAAAAAAAAGGTTTCTAAATAAAAAATATTTAATTCTTTGTTTACATATAAATTAATATATTTGTATGTATAATAACAATGTAAACCTATGAAAAAATTTAAATCTTTTGATGTAAATGTTGAAGATGGAATTTTAATTATCACGATTGGAAGCATTTCAGGATCAAGTAATATTAATTCTAAATTTATTAAAGAAATCAAGACTTTAATGAATTTTATTTATAATGATGAAAATATTAAAGGAGTAATTATAACTGGATTCAGAGAAGGAATATTTGCAACAGGATTTGGAATAGAAGAATTACAAACATTAATAGATGCTAATGGAAGAAAATTTTCAGAAGAAGGGCAAGAAGCTTTTGCAATGATAGAAAATTGTCCAAAGCCAGTTATAGCAGCTGTAAATGGAATTGCTGAAGGAAGTGGCTGCGAATTAGCTTTAGCTTGCCATATCAGACTTGCAACTGAAAAAGCTACTTTTAGAGTTCCCGAAGTATATGTTGGATTAATCCCAGGTTTTGGGGCTACTCAACGTTTACCTCAAATAGTAGGAAAAGGGAAAGCTTTGGAAATAATGATGACAGCGTCTACTTTGAATGTTAAAGAAGCAAAAGAAATAGGACTTGTAAATCATGTTCTTAATTATAAGGAGACTATGATCAAAAAGGCTGTTGAAATTATAGGTAAAACAATGCGAAATTCTCCTCTTGCAATTAGTATGCTTATTGATTGTGTTAATGCATCTTATAAATCTGATGAAAATGGCTTTCAAACAGAAGCAAATAGTTTTGAACATTGCTGCAATAATGATTATTTTAAAAATAAAATTAAAAAAAAGAAAGATAATGAAAATGATGTTGAAATTTAAATAATATGTCATTCATCAAAAAACTAGCCTCTCAAACTATTTATTATGGTATAAGTAGCATTTTAGCCAGAATGTTGCATTTTTTTATTATTCCTTTACAAACTAGAAAATTAAAATTTGCTGAATTAGGACTTTTGTCTGAAATATATGCATATATAGCTGTATTAAATATTATGTATATTTTGGGTATGGAATTTGCATTTTTTAGATTTTCTGATAAATCAAATCATAATATATCTAAGAGTTTTTCTTGTGCCTTCTATATCATTTTGTTCAATTCAATATTTATAACTTCAATTTTATTTATTTTTGCTGATGATTTAGTTTATCTTATGGGACATAAAAATGATCCTATTTATATTTATTTCTTTGCAACAATAATTTTAATTGATTCTTTGAGCGCTATTCCTTTAGCATATTTAAGACTCCAAAATTATCTTAAAAAGTTTATTAGCATACAAATATTGAAGCTCGTTATATTTATATTTTTTAATTTTCTAATATTATATTTCTTTGATGAAATTTATAAGGGAAACATTTTAATAAATTATCAAAAATATATTTTAAAATTTTATGATCCTGGCTCTAAAATTAAATACTTATTGCTCGCAAATATAATATCAAGTTTATTAGGCTTAATCCTTTCTTCTAATACTTTTAAAAATTTAGAATTTTCTTTGGATCTATCACTTATAAAAAAAATGCTAAAATATTCTACACCTTTTGTATTAGTAGGTTTAGTGGGTGTTACAAATGAGATGATAATAAGAATATCTATTAAATATTTAAATCCTAAAAATAATATCATATATAATGAAGCTGTTTTAGGTATTTTTGCTCAATGTTTTAAATTGTCATTATTTATGAATTTGTTTATTCAAGCTTATAGATATGCTGCTGAGCCTTTTTTTTTCTCTCAATATAAAAAAACTAAATTTAAGGAAGACCTTGCTTTATTAATGAGTGTTTTTATTATTTCAATGTGTTTTGTTTTATTTATTATTAGCATGAATATAGATATTATATCCTATTTAATGCTGGGATCTAATTTTCAAAAATATATAGAAATTGTACCTTATGCTATGTTGTCATATTTATTTTTGGGTGTTTATTATAATATATCTTCTTGGTTTAAAATAACTAAGAAAACATATTTTGCCATAATTTTTACCTTATCTTCATTTATAATTTCTATTACTTGCATCATTATTTTTATGCCCATAATTGGATATTGGGCTAATATTTTAGCATTTTTGGGAAGCAGCTTGTCTATGGTAATTTTTTCTTATTTGGTAGGACAAATTTATTTTCCAGTTCCATATAAGGTAATTGAAGATTCCTTATATATCTTGTTTACTATCATATCTATTTTTATTCTAAGGAAATTAATGCCAAATTCTTTAAAATACCGGTTTTTATATGGTTTCATAATTACTTTTATATCTTCTATTTCTGCATTCATATATCTTAAAAAAACAAAATTTAAGAAATTCAGATATAAAAAATTTAATCAGATTAATGATAACTGAATTTTGTTTTAAGACAAAAATTTCATTTTATAATTAACATTTATTTTGCCTGTTTTAATCTCATCCAATTTTTTTTTCATTATTTTCTTATTTAAAGCAGTTGCATAATCTATATGTAAAATTCCTTTAAGATGATCATGTTCATGTTGAATTACTCTTGCTAACATTCTATCAACTACAACTTCTTGTTGTTTCCAATTTTCATCAAAATATTTAATTTTAATTATAGGTTTTCTTTTAACATTAACAATTACGCTGGGAATACTCAAACATCCTTCTTTAAAACCCCATTCTTCACCTTCTTCCTCTATTATTTCCGGATTTATAAAGACAGATTTATAAAAGGGATGTCCTTTTTCATGAGATTTTAAATAAGAAATATCTATTATAAAGAGTTTAATATTTTTGCCAATTTGAGGGGCAGCAAGACCTATTCCTCCTGAATCATTCATAGTTGCAAACATATCATTAATTAAATCTTTAATTTCAAAATTGATTTCTATAGATTTGCTTTCTTTAGTTAATGATTCATTTCCATAAGCTAGTATGGGATAAATATTTGAAATCATATATTATATTATAACTTTTTGTAAAATAATTAAAAATCATAAAATTATACAACAATTCTTTTTTTTACCAGTTTTTGTTGGAATATTTTCTTCTATTATTAAATCATCTTCATTATTATCAGATTCATCATCAATTTTCAAATAATAAGAATCTTTATTTGTTGTTTTATTTTTATTGCTTAATTTATTTTTTTTAATGTTATAATTATCTAAAATCCCTATTGGAAAATTATTGAATTCCGAATAATAAATATTATAAACAGGTTCTTCTATATTTATAATTTTAAATAATTCTACATTACAAATATTCTTAATTTCCCAAAAACATATTTTTCCTTCAGGATCTGCAGAAATTAAAATGTTTTGTTTTTTTATAAATTCTAATTTAATAGGGAAATTATAACCAAGATTATAACTATATTTATAATCCGAAATACTAACTACATCATAATCACAATTATTAAAATTATAATAAATTAACTTTATTTCTCCATAATTTTTACCTGATGAAACTATTGATTTATCTGAAATTTTTATAATATCAGATACTGGACCTCTATATATGGATCTATCAAAAATTGCATTTAAATTGCTTTTATCTAATATTTGTATATTACCTGTTTGTCCACCCAATACTACTTTGGGTCCAGTATCACAAATTGCGGTTATTTTATTATTTACTTTAATTAGTTTTTTTAATCTTGGAGTTGTTTCTTTTAAACTCCATATTTCTATATGACTTTTTGTTCCTATTATAATTTCATCTTTTTCATATTTAGATATACTTGAAGGAGGTTCATATTCTTTTCTAAAACTACTTTTAACTTTATTTCTGGTCTCCAAATCATATACAAAAGATTTTTCATCATTTACAATTACCATATGCTTTTTATCAAGCATACAAATTCTGTTGTTATCATTTTCTGATTTAATTTTATTTAGTTTATCATTTATAAAGTTCCATAAAACTATAGTTTTGCCATCATTAGTAATTAAATAATTTTCAGAACCTATTATATCAATATTAGTATTATTATTATCATTACTTATATAAATATTTTTCAAAAATTGATTATCATATAAAAAAATAAGTTTATTAGGATTATATAAAAACATTATAGAAATACTTCTAGTAAATGATTCAATTAAATATAAAATATCTTTAGGTATTATATTTTTATTTGGTTGCGTCATTGATCTTAAATATCCATACACTAACTTGATGCTCTTTTGAAAGCTATTTATTCTTTCATGATTTTTCTTAATTTTTAATTCAATAGCTTTTTCATTTATTAGATTCTTTCTTTTCCAAAATGAAAGCATGTTTGGGGTTTTGGAATTTACTTTATTACAACTAAATATTAAAGGAAAAAGCAAAAATAAAATATAATAAATACTGAATTTCCATTTTTTAGATAAAATATAAAATTTGCAAAAGAAATTTTTCTTTAAAATTAGATAATAGACCATTAGTACATAAAATTATTAACAACTTTAGTAATATATATCTAAAATATAATAATTAGATAAAATTTAGATTTAATATTTAGTAAATAGTTAATTACTTATTTTGAAATACAAATTTATAATTTAATTTTTTTAATATAAAATGTTCGTTCTAAGAATAATAAAATTCAATGTGCATATTACTATGAAGGCCTATTATGCATTAATTTATCTATATCATTATAAGTAGGTTTTTCTTCTGGTCTCCAACTAAAACCTTGGAATTTACTATTTTGTTCATTTAAATTTTTGGGAGCCATCATTAATCCTTTAAGAGTATCTTTATATGATTTACCCAAAAATTCAACTTTTTTTGCTTTATTATCTTTTAATAAAATTTTAATTTTATCGCATTTAATATGATTTATACCCACCAAGCCCGAGTCCTTTTCATTTGATAAAAATTGTATACTTTGGGCATTTTCTTCGACTGTCATTTTATATACTTTATTATCTGAAAATAGCATTCTGATTTTTTCTCCCCTTATTTGATTATATTTTTTATATTCATCTTTTTGTATTAATAATGCATTTTGATTTAGATGCATTTCTTTAATGTCATCTTCTTTCATTATAATTTTTGCTTCATTTGCAGTAAATTGGCTGTCTTCTGTCCAAAATATTGAATTAATACCAAATAATACTAATTCTTTAGATGGTAAATATGTTATTTCATTTGACTTTGCTTTTAAATCTTTATTATATAAGCTTACATTTCCTTTAGCCTTTAAATTTTTTTCAAAATTATTTGTTGAAATCTTATTTTTTTGAATTAACATTAAATCAGCATATAAATAGAATTCATCATTTTTAATTTCTTTTTTTAATATTGGATTACCATATAATTTAATTCTTTCTTTAGTTAAATTAAATTTTGCTTCTTCCTTATAATAAGCAAAATAATCACTTTTGAGATCTATTTTATCTTTTTTGATTTTAATTTTGAGATTACCTTCTGCTAAGTAAATTTTTTTTCTTTGTTCTTCTTTGATCGTTAACCCCTCAAATAATTCAGAATGATCTTTTAAGATTTTATTATCAATATTTTTATATGATAATATGTCACATGTAATTAATTGCTCATCATTTTCTACTCGAACATTACTATAAAAGTTAGCAGTATCTTCTGCATCATTATATTCTCCTATATTACTCTTTAAAACATTTTTTCCATCAATTAAGGTTACCTCATTTAAAAATTCAGCAACTTCATTATCAACATAATAAGTTAAAGAATTTGTTAAGATTCTAATTTTAGAACCATCATTTCTTGTTTTCACAATTACTACATTTCCTTTTGCTGCAATTTTTTTCTGTTCCTCATATTCTGCTTCATCGGCAAAAATTTTTAAATTATGCTTTGTAAAAACTACATTTCCATATAATTTATTCAATTCTTTATCATCCTCTTTATTATATTCTAAAGAATTAGCAGAAAAACTTACAATTTTATTTGTCTTTGATTTTACTGAATAAATAGAAATAATTGACAAAAAAAATATTGAAAAATTAAAGTAATATTTATTTCTCATTACCTATAATATAACTTAACATTAAAATTAACTAAAATTAATTATTACAATTGATAATAAGTAATTTTTCATTCTTTTAATTTAAATTAATTGAAAAAATAAATATCTAAATTTAAATATGTAATTTATAAATTAAATTATAAATTTATAAATTAGTGAAAATTTTAAATATTCTAAAAGATAAGAGTATAGTTATGCATAAACATAGAGGACATATAATTGAAATGGCAGTTAGGGGAAGTGGCAAGCCAATAGCTGAAATTTCAAATAAACTAGGAATTACTAGAGGTACTTTATATCAAAAATTTAAAAAAAATTATATCAATGACTCATTTATGATTGAATTAAGTAAAGCAATAGATTATGATTTTTCTACCTCAATACCTGAATTAAAATATAAATTAACTAATAAAAATAGATTTAAAGAAATAAATGGGGAATATATAAAAGGCAAAAGAACTACAATAGAAATAGCATTAATGTATGAAGGACTATTAGATCAATATAGAACTTTACTTATTATTCTATTAAAAGCCTCCGTTGGATTGATTCCTGATGATGTCAGAGCAAAAATTTGTAAATTTATTACAGAATTGCAGACTGCAGAAGATCATACTTCTAAAAAAATTAAAGATTATAATTAAATAGTTATTATTTCTTTAATTATGGTTATTAATATTTTAGTTTAAGGTAGATTTTCTTTAACTTTGGTGGTTTATTTTAAGATTTATATTATATAAATGAAACAAAAAGATTATTATATTTTATTATATTACTGTTATGCTCAAATAAAAAATACAGAAGATTTTAGACAGGCACATCATATATTTTGTTTAAAGAATAATTTAAGAGGTAGAATAGTTATTTCTAAAGAAGGTATAAATGGAACAGTATCTGGATTAGAGGAAGATTGTCTAAAATACATAAAAAACTTAAAAGCTGACCCCAAATTTAAAGATATAGATTTTAAGATTGATAATCATTATGAGCATGCTTTCAAAAAATTGAATGTTAGATTAAAAGATGAAATAGTTAATTCTGGTTTAAAAGACTTAGATCCTAATATCAATGGAGGCAAATCTATAAAACCCAAAGAATTTCAAAAATTTAAAGAACAAAAAGATGTGGTAATTTTAGATGTTAGATCTAATTATGAACATAGACAAGGTACTTTTAAAAATGCTATAACCTTTGACATAGATAATTTCAGAGAATTTCCTAGCAAAATAAATAAAATTGAAAAATATAAAGATAAAAACATAGTTACAGTTTGCACCGGAAATATTAAATGTGAAAAAGCTAGTGCATATTTAGTTAAAAAAGGATTTAAAAATGTTTATAAACTTTTTGGAGGAATTATTAAATATGGTTTAGAAACAGATGGCAAAGATTTTGAAGGGGAATGTTATGTTTTTGATAATAGAATTTCTATTCCCATAAATAAAGTGAATTCATCTATAAAAAATAAATGTTATGTATGCAAACAACCATGTCAAAGAATGATCAATTGTGCAAATTCGAGATGTAATATTCATACTCCTATATGTAAAAGCTGTTCTATAAATACAGAAGGCACTTGTTCACAAGAATGCAAAAAATCTCCTTATAAAAGAAAATATGATGGTACTGGTTACTATTCAACCAAAACAAATGGTTATAATCCATATAAAAGTCATAAAAGAAAAATATTGAATAAATGATTTACTATAATTTTGAAGATTTATTTTTAAATTTTAGTAAATGAATTAATTATATGAATAACAATCTAAAAACCGAAAAAATAATTTTAGGAATAGATCCAGGCACAAACATCTTAGGTTATGGATTAATTAAGTCGATTGATAAAGAAGTTTCACATATAAATTATGGTATTTTAAAACTAGGAAAATATTCGGATCATATTATCAAAATTCGAAAGATTTGCGAAAAAATAAATACTTTAATAGAAGAATATACACCAAATGAAATTGCTATCGAAGCTCCATTTTATGGTGTAAATGTACAGTCAATGCTAAAATTAGGAAAAGTTCAAGGTGCAGTTATCGCTCTTGCAGTTCAAAAAGATATTCCAATAATAGAATATACACCAAAAAAAATAAAAGTAGCAATCACAGGAAATGGAAATGCATCAAAAGAACAAGTTGCTAAGATGGTAGAAATACATTTGAACATAGATAAAATTGAATTAGATTTCGATGCATCTGATGCCTTAGCTATTGCAATAACTCATGCTTTACAAAAGAACAGTAAAAAAAATAAAAATGCTAGTTGGAAAGAATTTTTAAAAGAAAATCAAGATAAATTAATAACCTAGTATAATATAAAACTAAACTTGTAATATTTATTCATTAATTTTTATTTAGAATTATTATTAAGGACAATAAAAAAGTCTTATCTTTAACTTGTATTCAATCATAAAGATTGATTTATTAAGAGAGGAGCATTAATTACTGATTTTTTTGGAGAAGTCCAGTCTTCGATGAAAACTAAATTGAGAATTAATGCCGAAATTAAATATCACTTGGAGTTATTTGGTTGATTCAAACAGCGAAAGCTTATGAATTGTCGTCATTTGTTTAATACGGAGCGCTCTTAGAGGACTACAAAAATTACTCATACTAATTTTTTCCTTCTATTGGCCCCTCCATATATTTATTTAAAATGTTAAAAAATTTATTTCAGCAATTATTCCAAATTGAAGATTTTCTTTGGAGCTATATAGCATTACCTGCAATATTACTTTTAGGTATATACTTTACAGTTAAATTAAAACTTCCACAAATTACCAAATTTAAAGACTCGATAAAGATCTTTTATCAATCTTTATTTAAAAAAAATATAAAATCTAATCAAACAGGTATTCCTCCTTTAAGAGCTTTTTTTACATCAATTGGAGGATGTATTGGAATAGGAAACTTAGTTGGAGTATGTACAGCAGTTAAGATTGGAGGGCCTGGAGCAGTATTCTGGATGTGGGTTGCTGCATTTTTAGGCATTGCTCTTAAATATTCTGAAGTGTATTTAGGTATTAAGTTTAGAGTAAAAAATAAATTTGGAACATATAATGGAGGTCCAATGTATTATTTACAAAAAATTTCTAAAAATAAATTCCTGCCATATCTTGCTGCTTTTCTATTATGTATTTATGGTACTGAAATTTATATGTTTAGCGTTGTTGTTGATTCAATAAATACAAATTTAGAAATCAATAAATATATCGTAATCGGAATATTACTTTTTCTTGTTTTATATGCAGGTAGCGGAGGAATTTCAAGAGTGGGACAAATATGTAGTTATATTATTCCTATCTTTTTGGTAATATTTATTTTTATGAGTTCATGGATATTTTATAAAAACTCTAATCAAATCATTGACACTTTAATAACAATTTTCAAATCAGCTTTTACTGGTCATGCAGCAATAGGAGGTTTTACTGGAAGTACAATATTGCTAGCAATGTCTCAAGGAATGGCTAGAGGATGTTATACTGGTGATATTGGAATTGGATATGCAAGTGTTGTACATGCAGAGAGCTCATTTGATAAACCAGAGAAACAAGCTAGTTTAACTATTTTAGGCATTGTTTTGGATACTTTTATTATTTGTACTTTTAATACTTTAATCATATTAATAACAGGAATTTGGAAAACTAATGTATCTTCTTCTCTGATGACTCAAATGGCATTATCTAATTATTTTCCTTATATGAAACTTTTTATGCCAATTTTTATTGGAATATTAGGGTATTCAACTATAATAGCTTTTTTTGCTGTGGGATTAAAATCTGCAGAATTTATTTCTCCGAAATGTGGTAAAAAGCTTTATTACTGTTATGCTATTATAAGTTTAATTTTATTTTCTTTTGTAGAGTCTGATTCTGTTTTAACTATTATGTCAATCTGCGGAGCTTTATTATTATTTATAAATGTTTATGGGATTTATAAATTAAGAAAAGAAATTTTTAAATAATTTATCAATGATTATGCTAATAATTAAATAACTAAAAAATAGTAATAGTTTTACCCAAAATAATAAAAAAGATATTTTAATAACAATTTAGAAAAATCTTTAATAATATTAATATTATACTAGCTACTATAAGTAATGATCTGCATAGGGTTGAATTAGCAGTTTTGGGGTATTTCAAATGAAGATACAATATGGAGCCGCTGCAAAAGTCCTTATTGATATAAAAAATCCTTGATTTAAGCTTTAATTATTATATTGCATCAAAAATTAAATTAATCTGATATGAATCTATATAATAAATTAGTTAATCGTCCCTATATTTTCCTCAGAATT
>JAAGZN010000492.1 GCA_024206165.1 Bacteroidota bacterium | reverse complement strand
GGGTTTCTTATAGATCCCAATGAAACTTTGTGAAAACATAGCCCCACAATAAGAGTTCAACTTTATTTCTTTGAAAGTACGCCTTTCGCAAGGGATAAAACAATTCCGTTAGCTCTAAAACATTGTAAAGATACGTATTACAACAATTCGGTCCATTGGAAAAGCCTAGAACTTATTACACCGAGGGTATCTCTTAGTTCTCCATGAAACTTAGTGAAAACTTAGCTTTGCAATAAGAGTTCACCTTAATTTCTTATAAAATACGCCTTTCCCATGGAATTAAACGATTCTGTTAGCTCTAAAACGTTGTTAACATACGTATTACAACAGTTCTGTCCTTGGGAACAGCTTAGAACCTATTAAACCGAGGGTTTCTTATAGTTCCCCTGAAATTTAGTGAAAACTTAGTCGCGTAATAAGAGTTCACCTCAATTTCTCATAAAGTACAGCTTTCGCATGGACTAAAACGATTCCATTAGCTCTAAAACGCTGTAAACATACGTTATACAACAGTTCTGTCCATGGGAACAGCCTGGAACTTATTACACACAGGGTTTCTTATAGTTTCCCATGAAACTTAGTGAAAACTTAGCCCCGCATTAAGAGATCACCTCAATTTCTTATCAAATACGCATTTCCCATTGAAAAAAACGGTTCTGTTTACTCAAAAACGTTGTAAACATACATATTCCAACAGTTCTGTCCATGGGAACAGCCTAGAACTTATTACATCAATGGTCTCTTTCAGTTCCCCATAAACTTAGTGAAAACTTAACCCCGCAATAAGAGTTCACCTCCATTTCTTATAAAGAACGCCTTTTGCATGAAATAAAACGATTCT
>JAAGZN010000491.1 GCA_024206165.1 Bacteroidota bacterium | reverse complement strand
TCCCATTGAATAAAACGGTTCTGTTAGCTCTAAAACGTTGTAAACAAACGTATTACAACAGTTTTGTCCATGGGAACAGCGTAGAACTTATTATTACAACGGTTTCTTATAGTTCCCCATGAAACTTAGTGAAAACTTAGCTCCGCGATCAGAGGTCACCTTAGTTTCCGATAAGGTACGCCTTTTGCGTGGACTGAATCGATTCCGTTTGCTCTAAAACGTTGTATACATACGAATTACAACAGTTCTGTCCAAGGGAACAGCCTAGAACTTATTACTTCAACGGTTTCTTATAGTTCCCCACGAAACTTAGTGAAAACTTAGCCCCGCGATGAGAGATCACCTCCATTTTTATAAAGTACGCATTTCCCATGGAATAAAACGGTTTTGTTTGCTCTAAAACGTTGTAAACATACGTATTACCACAGTTCTGTCCATTGGAACAGCCTAGAACTTATTACTTTAACGGTTTCTTATAGTTCCCCATGAAACTTAGTGAAAAC
>JAAGZN010000490.1 GCA_024206165.1 Bacteroidota bacterium | reverse complement strand
TAGTTTCCCATGAAACTTGGGGATAACTTAGCCCCGCAAAAAGAGTTCACCTCAATTTCTTACAAAGTACGCCTTTGGCATTGAAAAAAACGATTCCGTTAGCTCTAAAACGCTGTAAACTCACGTATTAGAACCGTTCTGTCCATAGGAACAGCGTAGAACTTATTACACAGGGGTTTCTTATAGTTCCCTATGAAACTTAGTGAAAACTTAGCCCGCAAAAAGAGTTCACCTCAATTTCTTACAAAGTACGCCTTTCACATGAAATAAAACGATTCCGTTTGCTCTAAAACGTTGTTAACATATGTATTTCAACAGTTCTGTCCATCGGAACAGCTTAGTACTTGTTACAACGAGGGTTTCTTTTAGTTCCTTATGAAACTTAGTGAAAAATTAGCCCAGCAGAAAGAGTTCATCTCAATTTCTTATAAAGAAGGCATTTCCCATAGAATAAAACGATTCCGTTTGCTCTAAAACGTAGTAAACATACGTTTTTCAACAGTTCTGTCCATGGGAACAGCCTAGAACTTATTACACCGAGGGTTTCTTATAGTTCCCCATGAAACTTAGTTAAAACTTTGCCCCGCAATAAGACTTCACCTCAATTTCTTATAAAGTACGCCTTTCGCATGGAATAAAACGATTCCGTTTGCTCTAAAACGTAGTGAACATATGTATTACAACAGTTTGGTCCTTTGAAACAGCCTCGAACTTATTACATCGAGCGTTTCTTATAGTTCCCCATGAAATGTAGTGAAAAC
>JAAGZN010000489.1 GCA_024206165.1 Bacteroidota bacterium | reverse complement strand
TATATACGGCCGGGGTGGTCAGGCATGATGGTGATGGTCCTCGAGGTCGGCGTGGTCAGCTTGGTGGTCACACTGAGCTGAGCTGACCTCTTAATGAGAGGAATTCCTTTCACCGTATACTTGGTCTGCAATTACTCTGAGTACGCGGTTTAGGATGAGATACCGCCTCGACAGAGGCTCCTGCCTAATGAGGAACGACAGCAGGCTAATTGCAGAGTCGATCACTCTGGATTCACGGAGCGGCGGGATGGTGATCGCAGAGGCGGCGGCGATGGCGGCCGGAGAAGGCCGGATCGGTAAGGGTATGTCGGCTGGATCCGAAGGCTCTAGAGCAGGAATCGAATCGTTATCCGAGTCGGACGGGGTCTCGGGAGCAGGAGAGGGAGCGTCACTGTTCGGGGGCGACTCAGGGGGGAGCCTCATGACGGAGTCTCTACACCCCCACTGTCTCGGTCGGACTACTAGGGTTGCGGGTTATTTTACACACGCTCCCTCCCTCGGCCACGCACTGGTCCGCCGGGTCACAGTCGGGGAACTGAGAAGGTAATTATGGTCGGCGGGATATCTCGGTCGGATGCTCCACAGAACATTATTATGTTACTTGTGATTTTTAGGCAGGAATATTGTTCCTATCGTTTTGGACATCTTAATCTCAATTTGACATAACGTAATCTGACATACAAATGCACAGATTCGGGTTTATACGCCATTAAAATTAACCTCCCTTATCCCTAGGATTCTTACGATTCTTTATGTTTTCTACCCTCGGCAATTTTCTAAGGTTTCACTGGAAAGTGAGAATGGAGGATTTAGTTCCACTCATAGGACACTTGAGATTTGCGCATTCTGTCATAGCATCAATACGCCTCTAGCAGCATTCCTTAGGCTTGGCGTCGGAGTTGGCTGATGTAAAACTTAACATTCAACTAGGAGGACTCGGTTCTAGATAGGTAATGTGGGGTTTATACGCACAGGTCTCCATGCCAGCAGGAGCAACTCCGCTGCCAGGGGCTCCACTGTCCGCAAGGCTTACCCTCACTAGATACACGAGATTTCTTCAAATCCTATTGCGGAATGTCTTTACACCTAGGCTCATTGCAAGGCTCGGTTTGCTTGAGATGCGCATTTAATGCTAATGAGAATGGTGAGGCCGACTGGCAACTGAGGTTTGCGTAATTGCACAATTCACCCTCTCGTAAACATGGCTTTATGGCCTTGTTTTTGCAACGCGGTTAAGGGCCATCATCTTTATTGCTCTCGCAAGTAGTGACCACATTTGATTTTTACTTTAGGTACACGAGGAATCAATGTGTCCTTTGCACTGGTAAGTTTTGCCTATTGACCACATCCATAGACTCGTGCGATGACTAAAGGATGCATCTCGTGGTCAATACCCTAGGCTTCTGGAGTTCAGGCACTTTGCGAGGTAATGTTCATGGTTGCCCAGGTTGGTCTATCTATAAATGCAAACATTTCGAAAGAACCAATTTACCATTTTACCAAAATACCAATTTATGGCTAGCCATTGCAATTTATAGGCTCAACCCTAAGATGCAGGCTGGTTCCATGACACATTCTGAACTAGTTTTGTTGTGCGTCAACTTCCCTTGTGGCTGGAAGTTGATATGGGACAACAGAAAGATTGCCGGGCAGGTTAACGTGGTTTGGATCGTAATTAGGGATAAGGCGCAGTCCCATCCCTGGACAGGGATTGACAGGAGCATCGGCCTGCGGAGCTACTAGTTTACTTTATATCGGATTCTACATCAACTAGGATCGGTCGGTCGGTTTTGCGGCCGACAGTGAGGCATGGTCGGACTGAGAAAAGGCCCGGTTGCGTATTCACTGGGCCGCGGTCAGTGGTTATACATTAGTGTGTAATATTTTACATTACGGTTTTGCACTGAGTACTTTCTTAGAAGGTTAATGGAGAAAGTTAGTAGTTTTAAGGTTCTATTGTTCGGCTCTAAATTAGAGTGATTTAGGCCTTTGGTTTGGTTACTTACTGAGGGAAGATCCTCGGAGCCTGCGGGTTCAGAGGGGCTGAGGGTGCTGGAACGAACGGCTGGAGTTCATGGGCCACTTGGGCAGCCACTCTTCCTTCTGCCTCCCTTCTCAGCCGGACTTCTGCACGCCTGGCCGATGCCTCCTCATCAGCTTGGGTCTTCTTGCAGACATAGCCGAACCATGCGGTGAACCCGACGACTAGCACGATCAAGGCAAGGATCACGGCTATCACCGTTATTAGGGTCCATTTTCTGATGACATCCGTTTTCTTGTCCGATGCCTTGAGGGTTGCTTCATTTTCATCCACCTCCTTTTGCAGAAGTTTCTGATTGGTTATGTGCTCGACGTCGTTGATCAAAGCTCGGTATGCATCGTAACTCGCTTGGGACGGGGTTTTTGCGTATTCCTCGTCGTTGAGATTTAGACTCGTTTTGACTACGTTGGTCAGTGTCTCTGATAGACTGCTCCCTGTCGGTACGTCACGAGAAGCCCATCCGGAGAGGACAGCCATCCTGGCCGACAGAACTGACTTCAGAATGGTTCTGAACGCACTGGACCGGGTACTGAATGCTTTGACTGTTCTCGTGATCAGGGTTGGCCAGGTGGGGCGGCGCTTTTTGTCACTAGCCTCCCAACCTGGGTCCGCGGCGTACGGGGACCGACACGTTGCTTTCAGCTCTTCCACCTTGGCTGCTTGGTCTGCCTTGAGGTTCGTGGTGAGCTGCTTTACGCTTGTCACTTCCGCCATGATGGTACTGAAGCTGCTCCTGAGTTCGTCGATCTTGGCCTTGATTAGTGCCATCTCATTAGCAGATGACGAGAGCTTTGTCTTGATCAGTTCGGCACTATTGAAGTTCATGGTGATCTTGGCGAAGTTGGCTGTACTGAGTTTGGCCAGATCTTCTAGATCATCTTTAGTTACAGCGGTTTGCTGTTCACTTTGTCCTGTCAGCATCATCGTGATGATTGACATGCAGATGGTTTTCTGGTTGGAACGCATCTTTACGTCACTAAGGCTCTATAATTACCTTGACTAAATCGATACTGAGGCACCGATTGAGAGGTTCACAATTGACACTCGCGTACTGGTATCACTTGTGTCCGGCTGGATTGAGGTGTACGGCCATCAGGAGCCAATATCGACCTCGTGAATTATCCAGAGAGTTCTGTGAGTGAAAAT
>JAAGZN010000488.1 GCA_024206165.1 Bacteroidota bacterium | reverse complement strand
TCACATACTTCTTTTTTATCTTTATAACCCTTTTTTAATGGCGAAAAATTTTTTATATTGACTTTTTCTATACATGCTTTTAATTTTTTGAGTCTGGGTAAAACTTTTATTTGATTTTCATATGATAAATGACCAGATGGTGCTTTTAGTTTTTTTAGGTTTTTTTTAAAAAGAGCACGATAATAATGATAGTGTTGATCATAATCACTAGATAAAATCCATGTTCTTAATTCAATTGATGCATTAAACATAAGATATTCTATTTCATCAGGATAATCTGAAATCCAAGATACATCTAACACTCCTGGTGTTTTATGATAATAGCATGCAATTATAGTATTTATTTTATTTTCTAAATCAAATGTTTTAGATATTATATTAATGTAATTCTTATCATTTTTCAGCCATCCTTTTATTAAATTTATATCTTTTGGACAATATATTTTATTCATATCTTTATATATTGCAGAAGGAACGAATGCTTCAGGTTTAATTTGTAAAATCATACCCCTTTTCCCAGCAAAAGTTCTAGCGACATTTAAATTGCTAGTTGTACTAAATGGGCCATAATAGATATTATCATATTGTTCTATACCCATAATCTGATTCACTCCATGAAATAAGTTAATAGGATAAGGAATATTCATGAACATTATGTTTAATTTTTCATATGATTCTATTAAAGCTTTTCTCCACCAATAAAAGCTTTGTGATCGTTTTCCTTCTTTATTATATGTTTTTCTAAATGATTTTCTAAATTCTTTTTGTAAATGATCATAATCAGTATATAATTTTAAAGCAACTAAATGTCTCGTTCTTATATTATTATCTCTTAATTTTTTAGACCATACATTTTTTCTTTTTGAAATAAATCCGCCTTTTAATACTTTTTCACATTTTTTGCAAATACCTTTCCAAGTTTTTTCAGTTAGTGGAGCATATTTATTATTTAAAATTTCATCTTTTAAATGTTTATATTCACGTTCTGGCGATATATTATCTACACCAAAAGTATATAGAGGTCCTATATTCTTATAGCCAAGAGGTAAAACTATTCTTTCGTTCCCATCAATTTCAAAAGTATAGGTTGTTTCTTTTTTTGGTTTTGCTTTACATAATGAACAAACACTCTTAGTATTTATCCAATTATTTACGCAATCCCTATGAATTTTATGACCACACTTTAAAATTCTAATATAAGGATCCAAAAACTTCTTACATATTAGGCATTTTATTTCCTCTTTCTCTTCACTTTTACTTTCACTATTTATTCCCTCTT
>JAAGZN010000487.1 GCA_024206165.1 Bacteroidota bacterium | reverse complement strand
CATTTTCAGTGTGTCTGCACTTACTAGCTACAGAATCCCGATAAGTCTAACATGCAAGGGACGATCAAAATAGTTCGAGTTCTCAATTGTTCGAGTTATCGAGACTCTCGTCTATAAATCTATCAGGCTATAATTCGGGATTTTATGAAGATAACAACAACAACAACAACAACAACAATATCTTAATAGCGAAACAGAACGATAATGCAGCTTCAATTTGAAAGTTTTTCATTGAAAACGATTGTTCTACAAAATGAAACACACATCACAGCACAAGGAGAAAGGAGATTTGGACGTCAAAGCGAAATTGATATCTGAATGTCCGTTCTGAACCTGAAAATCCTCTAGATAATTATGCTGTTTGTGTTCTGAAAGGTGCAGATATTGTGGGACACTTGAAGAAAGGAGATACTGGCCGTTTTTCTAAAACAATTTTCTACTTTCTTCGAAGTCATTCGGAAGCTAAGTGCGTTGCCAAAGTCACTGGAAAGAAGTGCAATCAGGGGGATGGAAAGGGTTTAATTGTCGCATGCAGCCTTGAAGTCACTGGACTTAAGAACTTTGTCTCTATTTAAAAAAACAGCTTGATTCAATGAATAGTTTGCAATTGAAATATCGTTGTCATTGTTGTTGTTAGTACTTTGGCACAAAAATTTCGAGTTATCGAGAGAAAATAGCCGCAGCTAGTCCAGGAGGAGAAGGGGGGATATCGTCACCCGACGAGGGAATTCACGGGAATAGATGATTTT
>JAAGZN010000486.1 GCA_024206165.1 Bacteroidota bacterium | reverse complement strand
TTTACGACGCGGCGACCGCCGAGTTCGGCGCTCGGGCCCTGCCCGGCGCTGCGGCGGTCTACACAGGAGTGGCGTGTCCAGCCGCCTCAGCACACTGCCCCGCCACGTCACTTATGGCGGGCACTGCACTGGACGGCTCGCACTTAAGGTGATGAGTGCGAAGATGATATGGATGATAATGATGCGCTGTGGGGCGGCTCATTCCCCACAGACTCGAATGACTGAGGTTCAGCTTCCTCAGTACTGACCGACACTGGGAATGCCCCGGCATTCCATTGCAGTCAGTGTACTCAATGTGGGCTGGGGAGCTCCACATAACGGTATACTCAGTATACCCAGTATAATTTGAACTGGGGAAAAGGGGGTTTCCAGGGACACTAGAGAACCACCCTTACACGGGGTCGATGGTTGGACCATCAATCACCCGGCTGCCCTCGTGAGAGGGGAGGTTGTGGAAGTGGAATCCAATATTTGATCGCCAGCTATCGTACGGTGACGAACCTGCCAAGTCCTATCTATTCAGCTCGTACCAACACTCGGGGTTAGCGAGGGGCAGTAGGGGCTGGGTAGCAGACAGAGCGCCTGAGGGTTGGTCTAGCATCAACACCTCGGGCGCCACCTGTGGGCCCCGGGAAGATAAGGACTGTCGAGTGTAAAGGTATATTTCGAGGGTAAGTCTGTATTACAAGCAGTCTGTACATCATGAATGACCAGGGGAGCCTGGAGGGCCAGATAAGGGCAGAGGTGCCCTGGGACGGCCCAGGAGGGCTGGCTGGGGCTAGACTCATGGGGTACATGTGGGTTCAAATTAACATGGTATTCGACTGAAAATAAAGAGCCAAATGAAATGGTGATGATATGATGATGAAGTTGTGAGGGAGGCTCCTCCCTGCTCCTCCCTGTCCCTGGCGCTGTAG
>JAAGZN010000485.1 GCA_024206165.1 Bacteroidota bacterium | reverse complement strand
TTATGTAGTTTGCTTTATTGCATTTTGGACATTCTGTCTTTTTCATTACTTCTTTTTATATTTGTGAAGTACTAATTTAATTAATCTCTCTCAGATTAGCAATGCCTATTATTCGATAGATGTGCTTTTCATATGTTTTCTGGTTTTATATGCTTATTGCTTCTTTTTTGATTTATACACAACTTAAATTGTGATTTTTAGTTGTGGTTTTGTTTTCTTACAAACACTATATAGAAGATTTCAATAAATTTCAATTCGTCTTAGTATTATAAATGAAGAGCTCTTCATTTTATGCTTAATATATTGATTAATAAGTTATTAGAAATTATTTACATTAATTGTTTCCATTGGTTAATATTCTTAAAAGGGAGTTGTTTTTTCTTTTTTTAATAAAATAATAATATTGTATTTCATTTACGGTTTTTTAAAACAAGTTATTTTAAGAGATAAATATTATCTTACTGCTCATAATATAATAATGTATATAATGAGCATTTTTTTTGATTATATGAAATGCTCATTATATATTTATATATAAGTTGAGCATAAAATATATAACAATGAAATTATTTATTGGGCGAAAAAATGAATTAAATCATTTAAAGACATTATACAATAAACGAATCCCTGGCTTAGTGGTTGCAAAGGGTAGAAGAAGAATAGGGAAAAGTCGTTTAATAGCTGAGTTTGCTTTACAAAAAAAAGGGATTAAATTTTGGAATTTTTCAGGTCTGGCACCAGAAATAGGAATGAATGATCAAAACCAAAGAGATTATTTTGCCAGACAGCTTGCTTTGATGTTAAAGATCCCACCTCTCACATTCCAAGATTGGAGTGATGCATTTGAGCACTTGTCTATGCATTTAAATCCAGGAGACATTGTTTTATTTGATGAAATTTCATGGATGGGATCTAAAGATCCAAGCTTTATTTCTAAACTTAAAGCTTGGTGGGATAAACAAAAATTACCTATAATGGTAGTTTTTTGCGGATCAGTTTCAACTTGGATTGAAGAAAATATTCTAAAAAGTACTGCATTTTTTGGAAGAATAAATTTAACTATAACCTTAGAGCCACTCACAATTCCAGAAAGTTGTAGCCTACTAAAGGCATATGGATTTAAGGGTTCTACTTATGATATTTATACTATTTTAAGTATTTTGGGAGGTATTCCATGGTATCTAGAACAGATTGCATTAGGTCTTACCGCTGAAGAGCTGATCAAACGATTGTGTTTTGAAAAAGACGGTTTATTAGTTTTGGAATTTGATCGGATCTTTCATGATTTATTTAATGGTAAAGGGACAACATATAAAAAGATTTTAAATGCTCTTAAAGATGGAATGAAAACGCTTGCTGAAATACGTAAAACAATTGGTTTTGCACATAGTGGAACATTAAGTGATCTTGTGGGACACCTCATTACAGCAGGGTTTGTTAAAAAGCAAAGCTTATGGTCATTTAAAACAGGTAAACTTCTCAAGCAGAGTTTATATCGGATTTGTGATCCTTACATGCGTTTTTATTTAAAATTAATAGAGCCTCAACGAAATAAAATTGATTCCGGTGGATTTCAGGGTGTTTCATTATTACAATTACCTGGGTTTGATGCACATATAGGATTGCAAATTGAGTATTTGTTATTACAAAATCACGTATTATTGTTAGAAGCTATTGGGATCCCTAGTAGTAATATTGTGTCTGATGGTCCATACAGGCAATCAAAAACAACTATCCAAAAAGGATGTCAAGTTGATTTCCTTGTACAGACACATACAAAGAATTTATTCGTTTGTGAATTTAAATTTAAACGCCGTGAACTAGGAATAGATATTATAGATGATATGAAAGAAAAAATTAAGGCCTTAAAGGTTCCCAGAGGTTTTGCAACTGTTCCAATTCTATTCCACATAGGGGGAGTAACATCTTCTGTAGCCACAGAAGGATATTTTTATCGTATTGTAGATATCAATGATTTTTGCAAGGAATAATCTTTTTATTTGTCATACTAAAGTTGCAGTATACCAAAATATACTCATTCCATTTGAAGATGTACTGATAATAGGCATTGCTAATCTGAGAGAGATTAATTAAATTAGTACTTCACAAATATAAAAAGAAGTAATGAAAAAGACAGAATGTCCAAAATGCAATAAAGCAAACTGCATAAAAGATGGCTTTATGAGAGGAAAACAAAGATATAA
>JAAGZN010000484.1 GCA_024206165.1 Bacteroidota bacterium | reverse complement strand
TATAAAATATTATAAAAAAAATACAATCGGTATCTATCACTAATAAAATATGTTGATATAAAATGAGAAAACCTATTTTGATAATAAAAATTTGATGCTAAAATATTAAAAATTAAGAGTTTTCTATCAGGCACTAATTATAATAATATGACAAAATTTTATGATTATAATCATAAGAATAATTTTGATTATGATCCTATAAAAGAATTTGGTGGTTATAATAGTAAGAATGATTTTGATTATGATCCTATGGAAGAATTTAATAAAGAAATGAAAAAATTTGATAAACTCAATCGTAAAAAAAAGGCTTTGAGGTGGTTATATAAGATAGATCCAGAAGCAGCTGATATGTATTTAAAATCTGGCGGTATGCCCTCAAAAGAAGCTTGGAGAATATCAACAGATAAAACCATTCATAATTCATCACTAAGGTCAAGAAATAATTATGATTTATCAACTACTGACGATTTCGACACCAGAATATCTAATCATATATCAAGCTTTCAATACCGAATATCTCAGAGTAATTTTGATCATCAACAGAGAGCTTATAACGAATACCAAAGAACTAGTCATAATAATTATTTTAATAATAGCTGGAATTATAGATATTAATTTCTTATGGATTTAATTCCTAAAAGTCTGTTTTAATTTTTATTATTCTTTTAATTTCCTAAATGCTTTATGTTAAACTACCTCTATTAATATATTATATTTTAAATGGCATAGTTTAAATAAATTCACAACTAAAATATTTGATAAAATGCTTTAATTAAAATTTATTTTCCTTTTTTAATAAAATTTAGCCCCACAACACAATTGAATTTTAAATAAAAAATAGATGATAACGAAATTTTTTTATGATATAAGTCAAATATTATGAAAATTGTTATTGATTTTTTTTTAATATTTGATTATATTATCAGAGTAAAAATTCTTTTAAATAACTACTACTATATTAAAAAACATTAACAACAAAATATTATAAAATATGAAATCATCAAATCCAATATTAAGAAGCAATGCCTTTAGTGCTCAAAGCATAGGATCAACACATTCTGAAAAAATGACTGTAAAAGGTACAGCTTTAAAAGGATTATTATTATTAATGTTAGCTTTAGTAAGTGCATTATGGACATGGCAAAAATTTTTTATTTCTAAAAATCCGCAAGATATTATTTCTTTTATGTTTTTAGGTTCAATTGGAGGATTTATATTTGCAATTATTACAACCTTTAAAAAAGAATGGTCACCAATAACAGCTCCTATATATGCTATTTTAGAAGGGTTTGCAATTGGAGGCATTTCTGCTTTCTTTGAAGCTCAATATCCTGGTATTGCTATACAAGCTTCTTCTTTAACTTTTGGTACTTTTACCATTATGTTTGGATTATACAGTTCTGGTATCATTCCTGTAACAGAAAAGTTAAAAATAGGAATCACTGCAGCTATTGGTGGAATTGCTTTAATATATTTTGTCTCTTTTATTATGGGATTATTTGGTAGTCCTATTGGTTTTATTAATAATAGCGGCCCTATTGGTATTGGTTTTAGCTTGCTTGTTGTTGGTGTTGCTGCTTTTTCGTTACTCTTAGACTTTGATCTCATAAAACAAGCAGAAAAGCAAGGAGCTCCTAAATATATGGAATGGTATGGAGCTTTTGGTGTTATGGTTACCCTTGTATGGTTATATTTAGAAATTCTTAGACTCTTATCTAAACTTAGAGATAGAAAAAATTAAAATATCTATTATATAAAGATATTTTTCATAACACTTTTTTATTACATTAAATTTAAGATACAATAAACTTCTATTTATTATTTTATCTAGAAATTATTTGTTTAATTTTAATAATTAAAGTAGATTTATTTTTAATTGACAAGAGAAAAAACAATCATATACTGTAAGATAATATGGATAAATTAACAATGATTCTACAATTCATAATTGGACTTTCAATAATAGTAGGAATACATGAGCTAGGACATATGTTAATAGCTAAAATGTTTGGAATAAGAGTAGAGCATTTTATGATAGGGTTTCCACCTAAAATTTTCAAATTTAAATATAAAGAAACAGAATATGCATTGGGAGCAGTTCCATTGGGAGGCTCTGCAAAAATTGCTGGGATGGTTGATGAGAGTTTTGAGAAAAAAGGGTTAGAATCAGCACCTCAACCCTGGGAATATAGATCTAAACCAAGATGGCAAAGATTATTAGTCATTTTAGGTGGTATTATTTTTAATATGATATTTGGAGTTTTACTATTTATCACAATTACATATTATACAGGAACATCTTACATTACAAAAAAAGAACTAAATAAAAATGGTATATGCCCTACTCTACTTGGCAAAGAATTAGGCTTTAAAAGCGGAGATAGAATTATAAAGCTAAATGGAAGCGATTTCAAAAGCTTTGAAGAATTACAAGATATCAGTATTTTTTTAAAAAATAAAACTTATTATAAAATACTCAGAGATAATGAAGCATATGATATATATATACCTAAAAAGATTTTAAAGTCACTAAATAGTTCTAAATCAAGATATTTATTATTTGAACCTCTTTTTGAATATAAAATTGAAAATATTTTAAAAAGTAGTAATGCTAAAGCAGCAGGATTGAGAAAAAATGATATAATTATATCTATTAATGATATATCTACCAAGTATATTCAAACTTTAAAAGAAGAATTAATAAAGAATAAAGGGAAGCATGTTTATGTGAAATATTTGAGAAATGAAACAATCTATTCGACGATTATGCAAATCGAAAATAATGGAAAAATTGGTATTGAAATAAAAAGAACTATAAAATTCTATCATCAAAAATTTACAATCTTACAATCAATTCCTTATGGTATAAAAACAGCATTTTCTGTTGTATGGACAAATATCTTAGCAATTAAAAATATGATAGTTGGGAATTTATCATTCTCAAAAAGTGTAAAAGGACCTATAGGTATTATTCAGGAATTTGGCAAAACATTTTCCTGGCTAAAATTTTGGAGAATTGTAGCTTTTCTATCAATGGTTATTGCTTTTACTAATTTACTCCCAATACCTGCTTTAGATGGCGGACATATGGTATTTATATTATATGAGATGATCACAAGAAAGTCATTATCAACAAAAACAATGTTTAGATTTCAGATTGTTGGAAGTGTGATTTTGTTATCAATAATTGCTTATACTGTATTAAATGATATAATTAAGTTATTTAAATGATAAATTTCGAAATTATTAAATGAGAATTTATCCATCACCATTGAAAATAAACTAATAATTGATTTTAACTTCTTGATTATAAAATTCTTTTAAATATATTTTGATGTTATTCTAATATAATAAATTAAACCTCAACAATATCTTGGGAATAATCATCAAAGTAATCAACTTCTTCATTTTTCTTATTTCTTACTTTATTCCACATTCTTGTTATAATGTTTTTTTTATTTTCTTTTTTATTATCATTATTTTCCTCCTCCTCATCAGAATCACTATCTGAATCATCATCATCTAAACAACTTTTTTCTTTAGTATCTTCTACTTCTTCTTCATTTTTTTCGATCTTTTGACTTTGTTTCTTTCTACACTTATCTAAAACAGGATAACATATTTTTTCATTTTTCATTTTCTTTTGATCAACATTTTGATAATTACAATTTATAGCACTTTTTTCTTCTTTTTTTCCTGAATCTACTTGCATAAATTGATAATCCTTTTGTTTTTGATTGTTATAAGGTATAAAATAATTTTGGTTTTGATTTTGATTATTTTGATATCCATAATTTTGATTGTATCCATTTTGATAATTATTATTTATTGGATTTGAATAATTAGAATATTGAGAATAATTTAAATTATTGTTATTAAGTTGATTTGAAGGAACATATGCATTATTATAACTATTTGGATTGGTATAATACATGTCATTATAGTTAGCATAATTATTATAATTGCTATTATTAATATTAGGATTTAAATTATTTTCTATAAATGGATTAGAATTCACTTGATTATTAGATGACGGAATTTGATTATAAGATCTTAATTCACTTACATTCTGGTCATTTATATTATTATAAGTTAAAGGTTGTGGTTGATATTGTAAGTTATTATAATTGTTGCTATTATCATTATTATATTGAGAAGGGTCTACATAGTTGTCATTTATAATATTAGAATTATTATCTACATCGTTTAAGTTATCATTATCTATATTTTCATTTTCCTTATTTTGATTCAAATTTATATTTAAACAGATTTGCTCTTTCTCATTTTCATTTCCTTCTTCATTTGTATTTTCATTATCACCTGATTCTTTATTCGAAATATTAATATTATTAATTTGTTCTTTATTTAAGCCTTTATCAATATTATTTTCATTGGTTAATGGTTGTTTGTTTGTATATAAATTATTATTTACAAAAAATTTATTTGGTTTAGATTTAATATTTTCTAAATTTCTATTATCATTATACTTATTAACCAATTCATAATTATTCTGTTTCTGCAAACAATTTTGTTGTTGATTTTGTAAAAAAAGATGTGGATTTAAATATAGTAGTCTATTTATCAATTCACTATTGGCTTTCGAAGCAACCATATAATTGGATTGACTTTCAACTTTAGGCTGTTGTTCTATATTTTCTACTTTATTTCCTTCTTTTATATTTTTTAACTCTTCCTTTTTATTTTCAGTTTGATTACCGCTACTTTCATCTTTCTTGGTAACCTCTTGCTTTTCTTTATTTAAATCTTGTTTTTCTTTATTTTGTATTTTAGTTTCAATTTTACTAGAACTATTTTCATTATCATCTGCTTTTGATCCACATGAAAAGGAAATTAAAACCAAATTTAAATAAATTATTAATTTTAACTTTTTCATACTAAAATTAATTATGTTATCTATAATATTTAACTATCTCAATATTATTTAAATATCACATATTTATGATACACAATAATATCTAATTATATATAACATAATTTTTTGCACAAAAACAATATTTTATAATACTTTTTTTATATTAATTCATTAATTATATAAATATTTGATTTTCTATTTCATATTTATTAACAAAGTAATATTTGCACAATCATATTAAATAGTAATTATATTTTGTTTTATTTTAACAATATATTTCATTTTCAAATATATAAATTACAACTTTGAATGTTTTATTACTTTTAACATATTAAAAGTAATATGTACAAGAAAACAATTTTATTAAAGATTTTTCTAATAATATGTTGTAATAATTTACAATATAAAAACAATATCAATAATTTGAATAAATCAATATATTTTGATTCTTCAAATAATTATAATTTATATAATAATAAAATTAATATTTTTAAAAACAAGATTAATTTATTCCAAGACTCAAGTTATTTTAAAATAAATATATTTGATAATATATATGACATATATAAAGGTATATATAACGGATTATCAAATATGAATATCATGAATTTGAATACTCAAAATAATTTGTTTAATATATATAACTTGATAAACCTATTTTTAATAACGTCTACAAAAGCTGCTGGTCCTTTTTTTCATAAAAATTATAGTAGTCCTTCTGATTTTGGATTATCTATATCTTTAATAGAAGATAATTTTGGAAATTTATATTCATGTGGATTAGGTTCTTTATCTGATAGTAATACATTTGGCCCCTCAATAAAAAAATTTAATTCAGTAGGCAATTTTACATCTTCTAAAGTTTATAATTCTACTATTAAAGACTCTAATACAAATGTTTGTTCAAAACTACTATATACTGACGACAATAAAATAGTTTTAGTAGGAGGATTTGGTAGCATAGAAGGATTTGGAGGAGAAGATATATTAATTAGTATGATAGACCCAATAACTTTAGATCCTGAATGGAATCTAATTTATGGTAATAATGAGCCAGAAGTAGCTACTGGAATTATAGAAGTAGCAGATGGCTTTGTTGTTTGTGCTAAATATAATATAGATGGTCAAAGAGGAAAAATATTAATTATTAAAATAGACAAAGAAGGCAATGAAATTTGGAAGTACAGTTATCATATTACAGGAAATGAATTTCCAAGAAATCTTGCTAAGGATAATCAAGATAATATTTATTTAACTGGTTATTCATATTTTCCTGCTAAGCCAATATTCAAATCTTTATTATTAGTAATTGATACAAATGGTCAAGTATTAGTCAATAATGGACTTCAGTATTTTAGTGGTGATATATTTGATCAGGCGCGTCAAATTGAAATAAATAGTAATATTGAAGCTTCAATTGTTGGAGTTACATCTATATTTAATCCATTGGGTGAAATGTTGGTTCTTAAATTAGACCAAAATAGAAATTTAACATTTGGAGTATCTATTTCAAAAGAAGGATTTCTTTCAGGAGCATTAAGTTTAATTGAAAAAAACAATCAAATAATTTTTACAGGGACATTTCAAAATTTTGATACCAATGAAGTTTTATATCCTATTATTTCTATATCTTCTCAAAATGGGAGTTTTATAAATGCAACAGATATAGGTATAGATAGCTCTACTGGTTTAAAAATTATAGAAACAAAAGATAATGCTATCGGTTTACTTGGTTATTCAACAACATCGATTAGTTTATTTTTGTCAAAAATATCAGATGATTTAACTATCTCTAATTGTTTTTCTTATATTTTTCCAAATGTAACAAATATTACTGAACTGATAAATATAACACGACCTTCATTTAATCAAACAATACCTTTAGGCATCCAACGAAAATTTATAAATATTACAACAGTTCCATTATCTTTAGATCAAACAGATTTATGTTTTGCTACAGATAATCCAACTATTTCTCCAACTAATTATCCCACCATGGATCCTACTTCTAATCCTTCTAACGATCCTACTTCTGATCCTTCTAACGATCCTACCAAGGATCCCACTACTAATCCTACTTATTTTCCAACAAAAAATCCAACAATCAGTCATGCCCCTACAACAGACCCTACTAATGATCCTACTATAAACCCTACTTTAGATCCAACAAATAATCCTACTACTAAAGATCCTACAAACAATCCTACTTTTATACCCACTATTGGCTCTACAATTGATATTAATGATCCTACCAGTGCTCCTACTATAAATAATCAAAACAACTTATCATCTAGTTCACAAGATGGAGATGATTCTGTCGCATATATTTTACCTATTGTCTTAGTATATGTCGCTGCATTTTTGCTTTTACTTTTTATAATATATAAAATTAGAAAATCTTATTCTAAAAAACAGTATTTAAATATAGGGGATACGGAATTTATAATAAATTTAGAAGGTACAGATGATACAAATTTATAATAACTATATTAAAAAATTAATAAACAATTAATTTGTGATTTATGATTTTATTACTTTTTAAACCTAATTTTATCACTATTAAACATAGAATGCATATATGTTTAATGGTTTTAATAATTTGATGTAACAAAACACAGTATAAAAATAAAATTGAAAATAGGAATGCTTCACCTTATTTGGAATCTTTAGAAAGGTGTACTTTTTCTAATAAAAGTAATAATTATATTAAAGACAAACATAAAATAATTAGTAATTCAACTAATTACATAAAATATATATATAATAACTTCTATAGAAATATATTTAATCATTTATCAAATAAAAAAGTCAAACCAAATTCAAGTATAAATGATAATACCCTTCAATCTATATAGTGTTTGTAAGCAAACAAAACTATAGTTAAAAGTTACAATTTAAATTCATGTATATATCACAAAAGAAGTAGTCAGCTTATAAAAACACAAAATATACCAAAAACATACCTATCGAATAATAAGTCAATTCC
>JAAGZN010000483.1 GCA_024206165.1 Bacteroidota bacterium | reverse complement strand
TATAAAATATTATAAAAAAAATACAATCGGTATCTATCACTAATAAAATATGTTGATATAAAATGAGAAAACCTATTTTGATAATAAAAATTTGATGCTAAAATATTAAAAATTAAGAGTTTTCTATCAGGCACTAATTATTAATTGTATTTAATACAATTGAATATGTAACTTTATAATAATATTTGAAATTTATTAATATTTTAAAATATTTGAAATATAGAAAAATTATAATATTTTAAAACTCACATAAATAAATCAGAAAGAGATTTAAAAAATAAATAGATAACATATATAAAAAACCTATAATACTTTTTTAAATAAATCAATAAATCATATACCTTAATCAACATTCTAAAAATATCTGAATATAAATTTCTAGATATTCAAAATTTTAATTTATTACAAGGAAATTATTTTTAAATAAATTGAAATATACATAGCACAAAATAGTCAAATTTGAAGTTTTTTAAAAAAGATTTAGAATAATCTATATTAAAGCTTTGAAAAATATAGTTATTTTCGTAGTTTTGACTACTTTTGTTGATCTTTTTTATTTGTTGCTTAAAAGCTAAGTATATATTGAATATAGTCAATTAATAAAAATCATTAAACTAGAAAAGTATAATTGGATCATAATTTAAATTACTGATTTAATTATTATTAGGCTCATAACATTCTTTTCTATAATTTGAGTTAATATTATTTTATTAACATTTATATAAGAGTACAATTTTTAATATGGAATTAAGAAACTACGAAACTGTTTTTATAATGACACCTGTATTATCAGACTCACAGGTGGAAGAAACAATAGATAAATTTAAAAAAATTTTAGAAGATTTTAAGGCAGAAATCATTTTTAAAAGTAAATGGAAGCTTAGAAAATTAGTATATCCTATACAAAAAAAATCTACAGGTATTTATCAAATTATAGAGTTTAAAGCTGCCCCTTCAATTATCTCTGATTTAGAAGAACAATATAGACTGGATGATACCATAATTAGGTTTCTGACAATTTCTTTGGATAAGCATGGCATTGAGTACAATAAAAATAAACATCTTAAAAAAGAAAAGGAAGAAGTTGTAGAAAAAGAAACTAAGCATTCTGCGAATAAAGCAGAGAGTGAAGAGAAGAAGAAAGTAAAAAAAGTCTCCAAAACAGAAGATAGCAAAGAAAAAAGCAATGAAAAAGAAGATAGTAAAGGGGAAGTAACTCAAAAGGTTGAGACAAAGAGAGAAAATAAAAAAGGAACACCCCAAAAAGTTTAACATTAATTAATAATAATTTTTTTTTAATTATGCTTGTAAATGAATCAATAAATAGAGATCGTACTCAAGAAAAAAAATATTGTAGATTTAGAAAATTTGGAATCAAATATATTGACTATAAAGAAGTTGACTTTTTGTTACAATTTGTAAATGAACAAGGTAAAGTTTTGCCAAGAAGATATACTGGCAACAGTGCTAAATATCAACGAAAAGTATGTCAAGCTATTAAAAGAGCAAGACATCTTGCTATGTTGCCATTTACTACAGATGAACTGAAATAGTAAACTTCTTAGTTTAAATTAAAGTAATATCAAATATTAAAATATAAATTATGGAAATAGTATTAAGAAAGGATCATGATAATTTAGGTTATAAAGGAGAAATTATTAATGTTAAGGCTGGCTATGCTAGAAATTATTTAATTCCTAATGGTGTTGCTATAATTGCAAATAAATCAAACAGAAAATCTGCAGAGCAAGATAATTTACAAGCGGCACATAAAGCTTCTAAAATAAAGGAAGTAGCACAAGAACAAGTTGATAAACTTAAAAATTTAGATATCAAAATTAAAGTGAAAGCTGCAAATGAAGGAGGTAAAATTTTTGGATCTGTTACTGCTCTTCAAATTGCCCAATCGATAAGTACTGATCATAAAATCCCCATTGACCCCAAAAGTATTGTCATCAAAAATCCTATTAAAAATTTAGGAACTTATGAAATTGAGATAAAATTACATAAAGATGTTAAAACAAATATTAAAGTCGAAGTTATTAAAGAATAATTTTAGAGTTTGGCAAATAACCTTTAATTGCTGAAAATTTCAATATATAAATAAGTAAAAAATAATGTACAAGCTTAAATGAGTTCTTGAAAAAATAAATGCTATATTATAGTTTTATAATAATAAATTATAGTTTTATAATAATAAAATAGTTATATTTAATGATAAAATTTAAATACAAATAAATATGTATAAATATAACTTATTACTTATTCTGGCAATAACAATTGGTTGTCAGGTTGATGATGAAAATAACTTCAATGAAAATAATTATAAAACCGAAAGACCTTTATATACAAATAATTCAATAAAGACTAATTCAGGATCATCTATTAAAAAAGCAAATTTAAACTCTGAAGGCTCTCAAAATATCAAATCAGTAAAAAATAAAGATAACCCAATAAAAAATAGCTCAAATTCAATATATTCTGATACATCTGATATTGAAGAACAAAAAGATGAGCAAAATGAATATTCAAGACAAAAATATACAAAAGATCAATTTTATGAAATAATTAATAGAGCTTTTAGAACTGGGAATTCAGAATCTATTATTTCTATAATTAAAAATAATTCTTTAAGTAAAGAAGATAAAATTTATATACTCAAAGGAGCTGTAAAAGAGATAAATCACGATCATAGCTCAGTATTAGCTGTTTTACTTAATAATGGAATTAAAGTTGATGAAGAATTATTTGAAACTGTTAATTATTCACGGATAAAAAATAAAGTAACTCCTTTGATGCTTTCAGTAACTCATAACTATCAAATAACTGAATTTCTATTAAACAATGGGGCCAATCCAAATGCAAGAGATTCTTTTGGAAATACACCTTTGCATATTTCTTGTAAAAGTGGTTGTTCTTATTTTAATACTATTGAGTTGCTACTGGAAAAAACTTCTGCAATTAATGATTTAAATTCTCCAAATGCTGAACAAAAAACTGCTTTAGATGTTCTTTGTGATAATAAACAAAAAAGTTATGATTATATGGTAAATAAAGGAGCTGAACATAATAATATTCTATCTTTTGCTCTAGCATGTAAATTTGGTGATTTTAATATTGCTAAAATACATGTTAAAAAAATTACTGATAAATTAGATATTCTCACAGAGAAGATTAACAATAAAGAAGAGGAAATAAGAAGGTATTTAACAATAAATTATGAAGAGTTTTTAAATTATGTTAATAAAAAAATAAATCAAATATCAAATGATATTAAAATTAATGCCACTAAAATAGACAATATAGATGGGATAAATAATAAAATTACTGACATTAAAAACTTTGTTGCAAATATTAAAACTAAAGAAAACTTCTCAATAAAATATAAAGAACTTAAAGATAAGTTATATAATCTTCAAAATGATATTAAAATCAATAAAATTAAAATTAACAAAGAATATAAATATTTAAGAGAACTGCAATATGGAGGAATAAAGCTTCATGAATTTTATTATTGGAATAATAAAAAATACCAAACTTTAATGAATGAAAAAGGACATTTTGAATGTGACTTTGGAAATACAAAAAGGGAATTATGTAAATATAGGTGCGCTATCGAATACGATCGCTTAGATATTTATAAGCTTTTACTTGAATATTATAATAAGTATAATTTAGAATATGAAAGAGAGGACCGGAGTTCAAGTTTTACTGGTCAGCTTCCTTCAAAGTTCTATGAAGCGATTCAAAAAGATAATATTAAAGTTCTAGAATATATTTTAGAATTTAATTCAAAGCAAAAAAATCAAAAAGACAAAATTAAATTAGAAATAAAATCTCTTGATGGAATAGATCCGAATTCTAAAACATATGCGTTATTAGATAAATATGGATATAAACATATTTATCCTATATCCAGAGAAATTAGAAGAAACGAAGGAAAAGATATAGAATCAATTAAAGTATTTATAAAAAAATTTGATTTCAAAAAGGAAGATATAAAATGTTTTATAACAACTTTAAGATATGGCCTTAATAATACTAAACAAATTCTAGATTTATTGTTTGAGAATGGATTAAAATTAACAATTGATGATAAAATAGAAAAAAGAAAGGGATATATAGAAGACGAAAATGAGCTATTTTATTATAAAAAATATAAATATAAATATAGCTCCATAGACCTTGTTGAAGAATGTATTTCTCAATATAAAGGCTTTGATCCTAATGTTAAAGCTTTAGAATATCTGCTAGAGAAAAACATAATTAAGGATATTAATAGAAAGGCAAAAATTGAACATCATATAGTTTATGATAGAAGTTTAGATAAAAATATAAAGAAAAAAAGTAAATATCCTTTAGAATATTTAGAAATCTATAGAATATTTGTACATGATTATAACAATACAAAAGATACATTTGACAAAATAATGGATTTACTAATCTCAAAAGGTAATTTAGAGTTAAAAAATAAAGATTTTACTATTCTTCATTTTGCCTCAAAGTCATGTAAATGGTATCCAAGTGGACCACGTTACTTTTTAGAATATGTTTTAGATTTAATAAAGAATAAAAAATTAAAAATAGATATAAATCAAAAAGATAATAGTGGAAAAACACCTTTAGATTATCAAGAACCAGGAAACATAGGATATCAACTAATTAAAAATCTTGGAGGAAAAAATTCTACAGAAATAGATGGTTAATATATTAAGAAAATATTATATTTAAGATATACTAATCGTTGATAAGATTATATGAAAAATTTAATTTTAAAGAATTAATTATTATATATTCTTCGATTGTAAACATTATAATGTCTTATTTAACATGATCAACATTACTATATTTCTATTATTATTATTTTTCAGTCTTTATATTAATAACAATATTATTGCAAAAGATGATTTTCATATAGATAATGATTCCAAAATAAATTTAATTACAAAGAAAAATAAATATTCTATAGAAGATATAGACCAAAATTTAAACACAGATAAATATGAAGGTCCCCAATCTGCTGCTGAAGATATAGAAATAATATATACTGAAGATGCAAAATTAAAGGCAAGAATATATGCTAAAGTAAGTCAGCAATTTAAAAATAAAGACGCCATTTATCCCCAAGGCATATTTGTTGAATTTTATAACAAAGAAGAAGATATAACAGGGACTTTAAAGGCAGATTATGTAAGATTTGACTATAAAAAAAATATTTACAAAGTTACAGGAAATATTATTGTAATCAACAAAAAGAAGGAGGAGACTCTTAAAACTACAGAATTGACTTGGGTTCCTAAAGATGAAAAGATATTTTCGAAAAAAGAAACATTTGTAGAAATAAAAACTAAAGATGTCAGTTTAATAGGAATGGGAATAGATGCTCATCAAGATATGAGAAATTATAAGATTCAAAATCTTAAGGGAACTATAAAAATAAGAAAATCAAAACTTTAAAACTAATCATAACTAAATTGGATACATATAGTATTAGTATAATAGTGATATTTATCTTTTGTTCAGCAATTTTTGCAGGACTTGAAGTTGCCTTTTTAGCATCTGATAAGTTAATGATTGAGCTAGAAAAGGAAAAAAGTAAAAATTTAATCACTACCAAAGTTTTATCCTTTTTATTAAAAAAACCATCACATATCTTAGGAACAACATTATTATGTTTAACAATAAGTATTGTAGTATCAGGTTCATATATGACAGACTTAATACATGAATATCTTTTAAATACTCTTCCCTCCTATCTTAAAAACGATTTATTTATGTTGATAATCGAAACCTTTGTAATTACAATAATTACTTTATTATTTGCAGAATTTATTCCTAAAAGTATTGTCATTTTAAATCCTAATAAGTTTTTATATATTTTTTCTATACCTTTGGCTATTGCAACAATAATTTTATATCCCATTGTTTCAATAATAACTTATATTTCAAAATTTATTTTAAAATATATTTTTAAACAAAAGTATATAGAAAACAAGCCAGAATTTGAATTAAAAGATTTTCATTCCTTTTTACATAAAACAATAGATACTAGAAATAAAAATCCTACTATAATGAGAGCCAAAATGGCAAGTAATGTAATAGATTTTAAAAAAGTAAGGATGAGAGATTGTATGGTTCCTAGAACTGAAATCTTTGCTATTAATGAAAAAGAAGGCATACAAGGATTGAAAAAGATATTTGCAGATACTGAACATTCTAAAATTTTGATTTACAGAAATGATATAGATGATATCATTGGGTATTGTAGATTAAAAGATTTATTAAAGAAGCCAAAGAATTTAAAATCTATAATAAATCCTATCATTATAGTACCAGAAACAAGCTTTGCAACTGAGATAATGATCAGATTTATTGAAGAAAATCAGAGTATTGCTTTAATAGTTGATGAATTTGGAGGTACTGCAGGTATTGTAACTTTGGAAGATATTATTGAAGAGATATTTGGGGAAATTCAAGATGAGCATGATACTGAGGAATTAATAGAAAAGAAAATCTCTAATGATACATATATTATTAGTGCTAGAAATGAAATCAATTATTTGAATGAAAAATATAATTGGAATTTACCTAAAGGAGAATATGAAACCATTGGCGGTTATATAACACAAATTGCTGGCAAAATACCTCAGAAAAATGAAATTATAGAAATAGAAAATCTAAAATTTGTTATAATAGCTAAAAAAAGCTCATATATTGAAACTATCAAAGTTATCATTAAAGAAAATATAAATGAATAATTTTTTAATTTTAAGAATCAGTTCATTTTAAATGATGATGAGTATATTTATTTATAACTTGCGTTACGCAAGATTTGTTATATGAGCTATTCTCTACCTTAGCAACAGCAGTATTTGACATTTGAGAGCTCTTTTGGGCAAATCGAGTTTTAATTTATAAATCTAATATATAAACTAATGCAAAAAGAAATAATTGAAGTTATATCTAAAATTAATAAAGCGGAATATGATAACATATATTTTCTACAAGGTAATGAAGATTATTATATAGATAATATAGTTGATAAATTAGAGAAAAATGTTTTAAAAGATAATGAAAAGGCTCTTGACTTGACCATTACTTATGGCAAAGAGATAAATATGAATAAAATTATTGAATATGCTCGCAAAGCACCAATGATAGCCGTAAAACAACTCATTATAATTAAGGAGGCTCAAGAAATACAAGATTTAACAAAAGAAAATGGTAAAAAAATCTTAGAACATTATATAAATAACCCAAGTCCAAGAACAATATTAGTATTAGCATATAAGAACAAAACTATTGACAAAAGAACTTCTTTAGGAAAAGCTTTAAATCAAAAAACAAACTTTATTACTACTAAAAAGTTATATGATAATCAAATTCAACAATGGATTATTGATTATGGCAATTATAATAAATTAAAAATATCTAATAAAGCAGCCTCAATGATTCATGAATATTTAGGAAATAGTCTGAAAAAGATAACTAAAGAAATAGATAAGATATCTAATAATCTTAAAGAAGATAGGTTAATAGATGATTTTGTAGTACAAAAATTTATGGGAATAAATAGAGAATATAATGGATTTGAATTACAAACAGCAATTGCTAATAAGGATTTTAAAAAGGCATATTTAATTTTAAAGTATTTTGAGCAAAATCCCAAAGCATGTCCAATAAATCCCATGGTTGCATTAATATATGCGCTATTTATCAAAGTTATTCATATTCATATGACAAAAGACAAATCAAATAGAAACTTAGCAGAAATCCTTAAAATCAATCCTTACTTTGTTAATCAATACTTATCTGCTGCAAAAAAATATCCTCCTCAAAAAGCTTTAGAAGCTATTCAATATATACATGAAGCTGATTTAAAATCTAAAAATATTAATTATCCTAAAATAAAAGAATCGCAAATAGCTCAAGAACTTGTTTGCAAAATTATGCAATAGAACTAAATCTTAATCATATAGTTATTTTGTTGATCAAAGCGAAACGTTTGTTTTAAATTACTTCATTAAAATACCGACCATCTGAAGATGGTGGAATTATTATCTTGACTGTAAGTCGCAATAAGCTCTAAAGAGCTACTCTAATTGTAAGTTTTCAATGTTACCAATTTTATGAGCATCTATATGGTTATTTATATATTCATTT
>JAAGZN010000482.1 GCA_024206165.1 Bacteroidota bacterium | reverse complement strand
TTTATTCCGCCATTTTTTAGCAAGAATGCGAAGAAAAACAAAATGCTATAGCAAAAGTACAGAAATGCTAGAGTATTCTATTAAACTTTTAATGGCTAAATGGAATGGAGAGATATCTATATTAAATTAACAATACCAAAAATACTTGTTAATATAAACTTCAAAGGTTTAGATAAACTAAAGGATAAAAGAGAAGGAATTGTAGAAATTTTATCTTTCTTAGATTTATAATATTGTGGAATATCAAATTTGCTTAATTTTACATTATTGCTTTTATTTAAATGATAATAATTATTTATTTTACTGCAAGATACAAATATTATTGTCAGTATTATGGTTACTAATATTTTATTATTCATTTTTTATTTTATTATATGAGATAAATTATATATTATATTTTATAACATCAATGCAAATAAAAAATATTTTTTTATATTTTGCAAATAATAATATTTTTATTTAAAAAAGAATTTAAAAATCTTATATTCATTATTAGCAAAATAAATTTTAATACAATTAATCAAGCATTTTTTTATACTTTTCTATTTCATCCCTAAATTTAGCTGCATTCATAAAATCTTCATTTTTAGAAGCTTTTAACATTTGAGATTTCAAATCTTTAATTATGGCTTTAATATCTTCTTTTTTGATATATTTTAATGCTGGATCTGAAACTTTTTTGGTTTTTAAAGTATCCTCAGAATAATAATCAACTTTCTTAACTCCGCTAATATTTTTAATAATCGTTTTAGGTGTTATATTATGCTTTTTATTATAATCCATTTGCATCAACCGCCTTCTAGATGTTTCATCAATAGCTTCTTGCATTGAATTTGTTATATTATCTGCATACATAATAACTTTACCATCTCTATTTCTTGCTGCTCTTCCTATTGTTTGAATTAGAGATTTTACATTCCTTAAAAAACCTTCTTTATCGGCATCTAAAATTATAACCAAAGAAACTTCTGGCAGATCTAATCCTTCTCTTAAAAGATTTACACCTATCAAAACATCAATTTTACCTTCTCTTAATTCATTTATAATTTCTATTCTTTCTAAAGTCTTTATCTCTGAATGGATATAAGTACATTTAATTCCAATATTTCTAAGATATTTAGATAATTCTTCTGCCATTCTCTTAGTTAAGGTAGTAACTAAAATTCTTTCTTTTTTATCTATAGTAATATTTATTTGTTCTAAAATATCATCAATTTGATTTTGACTAGGCTTCACTTCTATTTTGGGATCGAGCAAACCTGTTGGTCTTATAATTTGTTCAACAATTACTCCATTAGATTGTTCTAATTCATAAATGGCTGGCGTAGCACTAACAAATATTATCTGATTTATTAATCTTTCGAATTCCTCTACTTTTAAAGGTCTATTATCCATAGCTGAAGGAAGTCTAAAAGCATGCTGAACAAGATTTAATTTTCTAGCTCTGTCACCTCCATACATTGCCCTTATTTGAGGCATAGTAACATGGCTTTCATCAATTATCATTAAAAAGTCCTTAGGAAAATAATCAATCAAACAAAACGGTCTTTGTCCAGGATTTCTTCTATCAAAATATCTTGAATAATTTTCAACACCACTACAAAAACCCAATTCTCTCATCATTTCAAGATCTAATTCAGTTCTTTCTTTAATTCTATTAGCCTCTATATCCATTCCTTTTGAACAAAAAAATTTAATTTGCTCTTGTAAATCTGACTGAATCTCTTTTATTATTTCTTTCATATGTTCTTTATTAGTAACAAATAAATTGGCTGGAAAGAGTTTTAAAATTGTTTCATTAGAGATTTTAGTACCCGTATGAGGATTAATTATTTGGATATCTTCTATTTCATCACCCCAAAAAATGAGTTTATAAGCAAAATCAGCATATGCTGGAAAAATATCTACTACTTCACCTTGAACTCTAAAAGTTCCTCTTTCAAATTTCTTAACGGTTCGCTGGTATAACATATCTACCAAGCTAAATAATAATTGTCTCTGTACTACTTTTTCTCCTTTTTTAATAATCAATAAATTATTTTCAAAGTTTTCTGGATTTCCAATACCATATATACAAGAAACTGATGAAACTACAATGACATCTTTTCTTCCACTAGCTAAGGATGAAGTAGTACTTAATCTTAATTTTTGGATTTCTGCATTTATCGATAAATCTTTAGCAATATATGTATCGGTGGTAGGCATATAAGATTCTGGCTGATAGTAATCATAGTATGAAACAAAATATTCTACTTTATTATTGGGAAAAAAAGTTTTGAATTCTTGATATAATTGAGCAGCTAAAGTTTTATTATGACTTATTACTAAAGTGGGCTTATTAGAGTTAGTTATTACATTTGCGATTGTAAAAGTTTTGCCAGATCCTGTAACCCCTAATAAAGTTTGAGCTTCTTCTCCATTATTGATTCCACTACTTAAAAGCTTTATTGCTTTAGGCTGATCTCCAGTTGGTTTATATTCAGAAATTAGATTAAACACCTAAATAATTATATTTTTTTATATTAAAAAAGCCGAACAGTCTTGATATATTAATAATCAAACACAAATATACCAATATTTTATTTTCTAGACTAGCATTTTATAGAATATAGAAAATCATAATTATATTTTTTTAATAAAATTTTGGATATAATATTTAAATAGGGGTATAATATCAATAAAACCTAATTGAGTATAAAATATTTGAAATTTATTATATTCTATTAAAGAAATTAAATTGATTTAATTCGAAATTAAGTATTTGTGGATCTTTATGTGGGGTTTTTTTAATGGTCAACTCTAAAACAAAATCTGCTAATGCTAAATTTTTATCTTGTTTTTCACCATTGGAATCTATTTGTATTACTTTAATTATTTTTCTACTTGGACATATCACTCCCGAATATATTGGCAAAGCATTTTTCCCATTTTCATCATTTTCTTTATTTCTTTCAGGGATAAACAATTGTTTTGAATGTTATAAAATGCATATATCATATTCACTATATCTATAATGAACTTATCTTCAACAAATTTTCTTAAATATCCAAATACAATTTTTTCATTTTTATTTTTATCTTCTTCTTCACAATAAAAAAGAAGAAAGGGGCTTAACACTCTAAAAAATTTAGATTTTCTAAAGTCCTTTGTGATTCTAATAAATTTTAGCTTTAGCAATTCTTTTTCATATATATAATAAAAATTATCTAAATCGACTCTTTGGGCATTATCCATTATTATTTCATAAAACCTTTTATCTTCAGAATTTAATAAATATTTAAAATATGGATTTTCACGCAAAAGAAAAGTTATTTTTACTTTTATTGCTAAACCTATTTTAGGATATAAATTTAATGGATCATCGATATCATTTATTTTTTTTAAATATATCAATATTTATGTCTTTCAATTTGCTAAAAAAAAATTTCCTATAATTACTAAAATTTACAATAGAGAAAAAATCTCCATTATTTGTTTTCAAACTTTTTAAATCATCCGAATATATATTTTCTAAATTTTTTAAAATATTTATCTTGGGATGAATAAACTTAATATTAATATTTTAATAATTTGATTTAAAATAAGAATTTTTATTGAATCCTAATATATAGTGCCTGATAGAAAACTCTTAATTTTTAATATTTTAGCATCAAATTTTTATTATCAAAATAGGTTTTCTCATTTTATATCAACATATTTTATTAGTGATAGATGCCGATTGTATTTTTTCTATAATATTTTATA
>JAAGZN010000481.1 GCA_024206165.1 Bacteroidota bacterium | reverse complement strand
TTGCATTTGTATCTTTGTTTTTTCAATACTAGGCCATCCTTTGTATATGTAGATGATTTACATTTTGGACATTCTTTCATTTATATAATTTTTGGTTTAATATATAAATTTAATCAAACTATACGAAATTAACAATGCCTTATATAAGTTGAATTATTCATTAAAGTAACTTTCTGTTTCAAATAATTCTATATTATAGGCAATATTTCTATTTACTTGTTTACTTTTTCTTTTAATAAAATAAGAAATCAATAAACCCAATAATACAAGAACTAAAATACTAGTCATAACTAAAAATAGAATTAAAAATATTTCATAATTTGAATTAAGACAATCATTATTATTTGAATGATTTTTGCAGGAACAATTGTGAACTGAAGAATTTTGAGATTTCATATTTTCATATTTCCCTGATATAGAATCATTACAAATATAGCTATTAAACATATTTTCCAATATATCAATATTCATTAAATTTGTATTATAAATTTTCGTTCTTTTATCATTAGCAAAAGGATTATATGAACTAATAATTTTATTATTAACTACAATAAAAAAAATATCTTCTTTTATATTTTCATAATAAAGATTATTAATAGGACATTCTATTTTACTACATCCTAAATAAGAATTAAATAATATTATAAAATTATTTTTCTTTATATCTAATTTATGATGTATGCTTTTTAAAAATAAATCAATATTATTATAACCTATACATTCATTTTTGTTATTATATATATTACTAATATTCATAATTTTAATATCATCACATACAGTATATATTGTATTCTTCAATTCATGAAAATTTATATATTCATAAAAATTGCTAAAAGTAGTTAAGAAATTATCATTATCTATATAACAACTTGAACTTGGATTGAATAAAACAAGTAAATTAATATTGTTTTTACATTTCTTGATATTAAAATATTTTGATTTAATTATTGTATTTCTTGGATCAGTAGTAAGAAAAGTAGGAATATAAGTTTTGTCTATTTTAGAATAGACAGGGCTTTTAGATGGCTTTTCAGTAGTTTTTATTATAGGATTATTACTTGGATAATTTGTCCAATTTATAATTGGAGCTGATGATGGCTTATTTGTTGGAGTTTTACTTGGATCTACTATTGGGTTATTTGTTGGAATTAAGGTTGGATTAAAAGATGGGATAATACTTGGATCTACTGTGGGATATAATGATGGATAGTTTGTCGGATATAATGTTGGATTAGTGCTTGGATCATAGGTTGGATCATTTGTGGGAGTAATACTGGGATTATTACTGGGATCATTTATTGGAATAGCACTTGGATCTGTTGTCGGATTGTTTGTTGGGTTATTACTTGGATCATTTGTGGGAACTTTACTTGGATCATTGCTGGGGTCATTTGTGGGAATTTTACTTGGATCATTGCTGGGATCATTTGTCGGAGCTATACTTGGATTATTTGTGGGGTAATTTGTTGGAGCTATACTTGGATCATTACTAGGGTTATTACTTGGATGCTTTGTGGGATCATTTGTTGGATCAATACTTGGATCGTTCGTCGGATCATTTGTTGGATCAATACTTGGATTGTTCGTCGGATCATTTGTTGGATCAATACTTGGATCGTTCGTCGGATCATTTGTTGGATCAATACTTGGATCATTGCTGGGATTAATACTTGGATTATTGGTGGGATCAATACTTGGATTATTGGTGGGATCAATACTTGGATCATTTGTCGGACTTATTGTTGGATATATAGTTGGATCATTTGATGGAACAATTGTTGGATAAATGGTTGGATTTATGCTTGGGATATTTGTTGGATCTCCTGTGGGATTATCACTTGGGCTATTAGTTGGATCTGTTGTAGGATTATTTGTAGGTATATTCGTTGGATCAATAGTAGGAATATAAGTGGGAGCTTTTGTTGGATTTTTACTGGGATTATAAGTCGGTCCCTTTGTTGGATTTTTTGTAGGATTTGATGATGGCAGATTAGTTGGTGAAATAGTATAATGATCTTTATAATATGTTTTATAACATATATGAGATAAAATATCTGGAATCATGGAATATAATTTATCCACATCATAATTTTTAAGATAATATACGTTTGCGTTTTTCTTTTCATCATTAACAAGGCAATCTACCATTGAAAATATATCATTTGTACCAATTTCTAAGATGATTGTTTCTATATTATTTTCTTTAAAAAATTTACTATAATCATATTCTACAACAACATTTGGATAACTTTCAGGAGGACATATAAATATTGGACAATGGTTGGGCATGCATGGAATCCCATCTGTAAATATTAAGAAAAAATTAGTATCACCAATATATGGCAAAAAAGCTTCCTTTGTATCATTTAATAATTTAGGAAAATTTGTATAGCCTTCATCTTTATATTCTAAGTTTTTAATAGTATCATTAAATTCTTCGTAAGTATGATGGAATAAATTTAAAAATTCGGTAGTATTTGTTGAAAAATCATTTAACCCAATATTTACATTATCATATCCAAATCTTTGATCAAACTCGTATGCTAATTCAAATAACCAAAGTTTTATTTTTTCAAAATTTTCATACAGAATAGAACTTGAAGAATCTATACCAAAATAAATATTAAATGAATCAGAACAATTCGTAATATTTAGAGAATTTAATATTTCACCATAACCTTTTAGATTGCTATTTTTAGAAATCTGATCAGAAGCAAAAACATTAGAAAAGCAACACAATAGGGTACTTAAGTAAAAACTGGTTTTATTAAGTTTAAAATTTGAAGATCTGTTTTTTTTTTCACATGAGATTAAAAAAAAAATATTAATACAAAATAAAATTTCTTAACTCTATAACTCATTCTAATAATACTTCTTAAGTTAAATAAATATAGTTATCATTTATACTCCTTCTATTTGAGGCTGTTATGATAACCGGTCATTGCTATATAAAAATAACCGGTTTCATATAACATCTTGATTTATCAAGTAGATTATTCATTTATATATATACCTCCTTCAGATTCTTCATCAAAATTAGCCAACTCCGTTTCAAAGTTTTCACTTTTACCAAATGAAAAGTTCCTATTTTTCTTTTTTGATTTTCTTCTTAAGCACAAAAATGTAAGTAGTAACAATAAAATAATTCCTGCCAAAACCGATAGAGCAGTAATATATATTGGTCTTTCAATCGCACTTCCTATATTATCTTCACTTGAACTAAGTTCATTTGCTGTATTTAAGGTTTCTATATTCTTATGCATAGAAGGTTTTGGCTTAGTTGGATGAGGTGTATATATTTTTTCAATTACTACTTTTTTATTATCTAATTCTTCAACAACAAAAGGTGCAGAAATACCTTCTTTTTCTGCAATTTGATTTAAAAAAGCCGCTTCTGCTTCATTATCAAGAACTGGTGAAGGTGTAGGTTGTGTTATTATAGTTCCATTAGCTGTTGGATAAGCACTTGGAGATGGTGATGGTGCAACAGTTTCACAAAATTTATCTACTATATCTTGAGCTATTTGATCTAAATATGCATCTGAGTAGCTTGGTAAAATTTTTACCTTATCCGTACTTGTTTTTAAAATACAATCAATTAATGAATATTGCTCTAAAGGACCTACTTGGATTAAAAATGGTCTTACTCTATTATTATTAATGGTATCATAAACTTCTGTTATACATAAATCTTGTGGACAATCATTTTCATTTGGACAAGGATGGCCATCTGAAATTATAATAACCATATTGTTTCCAGCAGGATTATTTTGTCCTAATTCTGTTGATGCTATTGTTATAAAACTTTTAATATCAGTAAATTCATTTTCATAAGTAACATTTGAAATTACATTTTTTATATATTGCCTTGTTGGATGATAAGCAAAAGGCAATACTTGGTTTATAGCATTACCAATAGAATAAGCTCCAAATTTAGTACTATCTGTTTCAAAATAATTAGCAATATATTGGCCTATTTTTAAAGAAGAAGCAAAGGAATCCTGGCAAATTGTTCCTGACACATCTATTCCTACAATTATATCTGGATCACAATGAAGTACATTAGGCGAATTAGTTGGGGCTGGACTTGGTGATGAAGTAGGTGATGTAGTAGGGCTATCTGTAGGATCATTTGTTGGACTTTTAGTTGGATTATAAGTTGGGTTTTTTGTTGGGGAAATAGTTGGGTTTTTTGTTGGGGGAATGGTTGGATGTTTTGTTGGGATTTTGCTTGGATTATCAGTTGGATTTTTTGTTGGGGAAATAGTTGGATATTTTGTTGGGATTTTGCTTGGATTATCAGTTGGACTCTTTGTTGGATCTGTTGTTGGACTTTTTGTTGGATTTTTTGTTGGACTTGTTGTTGGAGAAGTAGTTGGATTAAATGTTTCACATAGTCTTGGAACTAAATCATTTGCTATTATATCTAAATCATTTTCTACTTGTAAATGATGGGGGTCATAAAAATTCTGAAAAGGACTATAATAATTATCAGATCCAAAACCTACGGATACAGTTCTTATGCTAGCTTCTCTAAAAGGACTAGAAAAATTATCTAAATTAAGTGGGACAGTTCTATTTATTAAATATGCAAAACCTCCATTTAATAATAATAATAAATTTGCTTGATTCTTTATATCTTTAAAATTGATATCTAAATTATTAGTTAACAATTGTGGAATATTTCTTTGAGTATCATTACATTTTAAAATATTATCCTCGATAAAATCTTCCAAATATTCTTTATTATAATGCCCTATTTCTAAATTTGTATTCGCACTATCACAATAAGTTGAAAAACCTATCTCCATTGTATTAGTATTAATATTTCTAACTACTTTTTTTGCAAATTCTTTAATATTATCAAAATCGCTTTGTTCAGCTGATTGATCGATCCCTATCATTATATTCATTGCTATATTACACAACATTGTAGGTGAAGGAGTGGGACTTGGGGTTGGATCAGTGGTCGGATCATTTGTTGGATCATTTGTTGGGCTAATGGTTGGATTATTTGTTGGATTTGTTGTTGGGTGTTTTGTCGGAGCGAAACTAGGTCCTGTAGTTGGTTTATGTGTAGGATCTGTTGTTGGTTCCGTAGTTGGATCATTTGTTGGAGTTGTTGTAGGAGAAGTCGTTGGATGAGCAGATGGTGGATTTGTAGGTGCAGTAGTCGGTGATTTTGTAGGACTAAACGTAGGTGCTGAAGCAGGGGATTTACTAGGAGAAAAGGTTGGAGCTGTGGATGGAGCAGGACTTGGTGGTAAAGTCTCACATTGAATAGAAAAAAGATCATCTATAATGGTATCAAGCTCATTAAAGTTTGTAAGAATTTTATCACCTTCTTTTAAAAATAAACAATTTATATAATTTGAATTAGCATTTGTTCCAACTAGCACTCCTATTGATCTAATATTATTTGTATATAAAAAATCACTATATTCACATATTGAAACTGTGCAGCAACCTGGTTCTCCACAACTTACGCATGGCACTCCATCTGTAACTAGAATAATTTGATTATTTTCATCTGATGCTGTGTCAGTCTGATTAAATATACTTGCAGCTAACTCAATAGCTGCTGGAGTGTTTGTGATTCCACCATTATAAATAATTTGATTTTGTACAAAATAATTCAAATAACTTCTATTATAGTAATCTAATGGTAAACTTTCTACTGCATTTGTACTAAATTCTATTATGCCAATTCTAGATAAATGAAAAGGCTGCTTTAGGAGAACTGTCCTAAACCAATCTAAAATTGTTTGAAAATTTACTGATCCTATAGATCCGGACTCATCGAATAAGAAGATAGTATTCTTTTTGAGTTCACAATTTGTTGTTGGCATATATGTTGGATTTGTTGTAGGATCAGTAGTTGGACTTATTGTTGGATTTTTTGTTGGAACAACTGAAGGATTCTTTGATGGACTGATTGTTGGATCCTTTGATGGACTTAAGGTTGGATTTTTTGTAGGAGAAATAGTTGGATTTTTTGTTGGGCTTTTCGTTGGGTTAGTCGTTGGTTCAATGGTTGGATCTGTAGTTGGAGATTTACTTGGATCAGTTGTTGGAGATTTTGTTGGATCAAACGTTGGGCTTTTGGTTGGGTCACTTGTTGGTTCAGTGGTTGGATCAGTTGTTGGAGATTTACTTGGATCAGTTGTTGGAGATTTTGTTGGATTAAGCGTTGGGCTTTTGGTTGGGTTTTTTGTTGGACTTATTGTTGGGTCTTTTGTTGGGCTCTTTGTTGGATCAGTAGTTGGACTAACAGTAGGATCTGTTGTTGGAGAAAATGTAGGAGTTCTACATATATCATCAACTAATTCTCCTGTTATGCTATCAAAATTGCTAACACTATATTGTTTTACCGAGATTATATCATTACCTCTTGCAGGTTTCTCAACTAAGCAGTTTATAAATGAAAATTGTTCCTTAGGTCCTATTTCAATTATTATTGGTCTTATATTTTCTTGTTTTAACTTTAGACCATAATCTATATAGTCTGGCATTATATAACCTATTTTATGATCTGGATCTTCACAAATAAAATATGGACAATTATCTGGCATACATGGTATACCATCTGTGATTAATATCAATATATTTTTTGTATGATTTGATTGTGGTTCATTATCAAATACATCGATAGTGTCATTTAGTAACAAAGGAGTATTTGTATATCCGTTAATTTGATATTCTAAATCGTTGTCTATTATACTATTTACATAACTTTCATTATGATATCCAAGCGGCAAGTAATAATTTGTTAAATTATGAAATTCTATCAAACCAATCTTTGTTTGACTTAATTGAGGATCTAGATCTAATTTATGCACTATTTTTTTTAGCCAATTTTTAGTAATATTAAAATTACTAGAACCTACTGACCCTGATGCATCTACTCCAAACATTAAATTAATTGGAAGATTACAATCTACAGTTGGTGATGGAGTCCCTTGTTGTAATAACTTTCTTAAATTAATTTTATCACCAAATTCTTCTAAAGATTCATGATCATACTTTTCTCTTAATATATCATTATGGAGATTTATTTCATCATAATCAAAAGGGCGATCAAATATTGAGGTTACTTTCTTAGCCTTATTGATTACTTTATCTCCATTTGCCATTTGAGAAAAAGTTAAAAAGCCTGTTAATAGCGTTTTTAATAGTGAAGGTTTAGTTTTTTTAAGACTCGAGCTGCTTTCATAATTATTTTTATTTGATATTTTTTTTTTATCATTTACTCCGCATTTTAAAATTGCAAAAGCAAAAACTACCAATACAGCATTTCTAGCAAATTTTTTAAACATTAAATTTTTTAGCATAATTAAGTACATTTAAATTATAACAACAATGACTAAAATTATAATTTAAATATGAGGTTTACCAAATATTAAATTTAAATTATTTTATTTAATATTACTTTTCTTATTATAGCACTGGGCTTATAAATATGATTTTATTATATATAAATATAAATGTACTTATGTGAATATATTATATTGATTAAAAATATCAATAAATGTTATATTAATTTATATTAATTTAATTTCTTAAAAATAACAGTTATTTATATTTTTTTGTGATTTATTTTAAATATTTGATTTGATATAAATATATACTATATTTGATTATATTTTTCAATGAATCAAAATAGTATGTCATGTTGATCTCAAAAGGTATTAATAAATTACAAAAGCAAATCGAAAAATTATACTTATTAAGTGTATCTTTGATAATTATAAATTGCAATTATTCAAATAACAGATATTTGCAAAATTCTAATCAAAGTAATCGATTAAGTCATAATACTGCTTCAAATATACAAAATCAAAATCAGCATAAAATACTAAACAAAGGATTATTAAATACTTTACTAAAATCATTTATTGGTTTTTCACTTATAAATCAAGCGAAAGCAAATAAATTAAATGATCATATCTTTAACAATCATTGTCAATTATTTGAAAATAAAATTCTTTGCGAAAAAATGGATAGCAGATGTGTTTGGGATGATAAAAATGATATATGTGATAAAAATATTGATTATTCAAAAGTTATTACTGATAAATTTATTTCAAAACGAAGACTTGGGAATGATGATTGCAAATCTTTTAATGAAGATCCAAGAGATCCCGGTGGTAATGTTTATGTAGATGATTATATTTGGATGAGGCCCCAAGTTTGTAAGTTATTTATAGAATTTCCAGATTATAGTACAACTTGTACTGGTTCTATAGTAGGCCCTTATCATTTATTAACAGCTCGACATTGTTCTTTAAATGGATGCAATCAGAAAGCAGTAAAAGCTTATGCAGCTTGTGGTTATGGATATATAGATTATGTTCATAATTATTTTAATTTTGGATCAGTAGAAATTGAAAAATGTATTTTTTTAAAGGAATATGATGATGCTATAAATACAAAATTTAATCAGCATTCACAATGCAATTATGCCTCTAACTTTAAAACTGGAATAGGTTATGATATCCAAATTTGTAGGCTTAAATCCAAATTTGGAGAAGTAATGCATAACTTTAATTATAGTTATTTCACTTTAGATCCTAAACTATCTACTTCAATAAATGTAGAGGGTTATCCAGGCTATAATCCAGGATTAGAAAAATATATTCCTAAATATCAATACAAAAGATTAATTCATCCATGGATTAGAGTTACTAATTATACTGATAATGTTTTACAGTTAGCTTATGCATGGGTATTTAGTGGAGAAAGTGGAGCTCCATACCATTATTTTAGTTCTAATTATGAGAGTTTAGAAGTTATTGGTGTTCATAATGGTGGAGCTACTGGGTGCGATGAATTTGGTACCAGAGTAACTCCATCATTGATTCATAAATTTAAAGAAGTTTTAGGAATACCTATTTATACAAATAAAACTTGGGAAGATCCTCAAGATCATTGTCAAATAATAAATTATAACGTAGATTTTTTATATAAGTATGGATATCCTTTGAAAGGAGTAGGGAGAGATAATCCTTATTATATTTATACGGAACAATATAAAGACTTTCATTTTGTTGCAAAGATAACTTTGTTAAACTTAGGAACTAAAGATGCTAAAGACGTTGATATAATTTTTTATTCAAGCATTGATAATAAAACAAAGGACTCAGTAAATAATTTAGGATCTGTTCATATTGATCATATATCTGCTTATGAAACATCTATTGTACAAAAAGATAATTTAATAGTTGATTGGCCTTCACATGAAGTTAGACACATTTCTGCAACATGGAGAGCTGATGATTGTATAAATGATCCATATAATAATTATACATATATTGGCAAAGTTAAATCTTTTGATAATCATGGGCATAAAGATAAAGAACATAAAGATTCTAAAAGCTCTTCTTCCAAAAAATATATATCTTATTTAATTACTACTTTACTAAATTTTATATTATTAAAAAGATTGGCATAAAACATCCTTGAAAATTCAGCATATAGATGTCAAATTTACAAGGAAGGTTTATTAAATAAAATATATAAAATTGTTTTTTTATATGAATAGATATTAAATATAATAAACCTTCCTTGTAAATTTGACATACGCATGTTAAATTTACAAGTATGATAGAAAGAAAATTAACATCAAATATAATAAAATATATAAACAAATTTCCATCCGTTGCTGTTTTAGGTCCTCGACAAATAGGAAAGACAACATTATTAAAACATATTGCAAATATTCTCAAAAAGGAAACATTATATATTGATCTTGAAAAACCGAGTGACTCTGTCTTATTAGAAAAAAATCCTGAAAGTTTCTTTTTAACTAATAAAGACAAATGTATCATAATTGATGAAATACAAAGAATGCCTTCATTATTTGCTCTTTTAAGACCAATGATAGATGAACATAGAGTACCTGGTAGATTTATTTTATTAGGATCAGCTAGCCCAACTATTTTAAAAGAATGCTCAGAATCTCTTGCTGGAAGAATAATATATACTGAACTTTCTGGTTTAAATATTTTAGAATTACCTAAAATAAATAATGCAAATATTAATAAATTATGGCTTTATGGAGGATTTCCTGAAATATATTTAAGAAATAATAGTGATGAAATATATAATTGGCATGAGTCATTTATAAGAACTTATTTTGAGCGTGATATTAAACTTCTTGGCCTTAACATATCATACGATATATTATCTAGAGTTTTCTCTATGATTTCTCATTTACAAAGTTCAACTTTAAATATAAGTCACTTAAGCAAATCAATAGGAATAGATAGAAGAACAATAGAAAAAATTTTAGAGTATTTTGCAGGTAGTTATATCATACGAAAGTTATCTCCTTTCTATATAAATGTAAAAAAAAGATTAGTAAAATCTCCAAAATACTATATTCGAGACAATGGTCTTTATCATCATACTTTAAACATTAAATCATTTAATGAATTATTAAGAAATCCTTATATAGGGCCATCTTGGGAAGGATTTGTTATAGAGCAAATATTAACTACAGTAAAAAGATCTATTCCATATTTTTATAGAACGCAAGCTGGAGCTGAATGTGATATTGTATTAGTAGATGGTTTTAAGCCAAGCATTTGTATTGAAGCAAAAGCTTCTGATGTTCCGAAAGTTACAAAAGGATTTGTTTCATCTATTTCTGATTTGAATACTGAAGAAAATTATATTATTATTCCTAATTGTAACAATCCTTATCAAATTAAAGAAAATATAATGGTATGTGATTTAGAATATTTACTTAAAAAATTAGAACAAAAAGAGATTTGAAATTAGTTATCAAGATTTTTAGGTTTTATAAATCTGGATTGATATAATATTCTGCTTTTGGCAATATTAAGTTTATGATTTTATTATATTTTGATATCGATATAGGATTTTTAAGTCTTTTAAATAATTTTTCATCTATTTCCTGTTTTAATTTTTTTGAATCTAGATCACTTTCTTTTTCAATAATCTCATTTAGATCTTTTAAATATATTTTAGTTTTTTCTATAGCTTGATTTAATTTTAAAAAATTTGATACCAACCTTTGGGGTAAATCTATTTTCATTTTGTTCATAAGATAATCAAATAAATCATCATCCATTTGCTTATCACCTAATTTTTTCAAATGATGGGTCGTGTTTTCAAATAGCATGTAATCATATTCTATCATATCTTGAAGATATTTTTGGCTAAGATCTAGTTCTAATAATTTCTTGCTAATTTTTTTAATTTCTTTATCTTCAATTTCTACTTGTTTAATTTCTGGAAGTTTTAAGTTAAGCTCTTTTGTTAAATCACCCTTTTCAAATTGATCATCAATTACTTTTAAGAATGGTTTTCGATTAAAGGGTTTATTTCTATCTTGAGTTCTAGAAATTTCACTCATACGTACAATGAAGCTATTATCTCTTTTTTCTTCAGGAATTATATAATTTTGCAATATACTTAAAGGTCCAAATAACTTATCATAAAATTGTTTAATTTCATTATCAATAAATAGTTTCCTTGCTTCAGATTTCATTTCTCCAAAATCCTTTTTTGAATTTACTATATCTAATTCATTTTTATTTAGTTTAATTAAGTCTTCAAAATTATTTTCATTGTTTTTGCTATTTTCTTCATCTACATTGATAATTTGAAAACTATTATCTTTAGGAGTTATTTCTGATATACTTTCATTTTTGGTATTACTTTCATTTGGATTAGTTTCTAAATTGCACCCTAAAACATATATTAAAAGATAGATTATCTTAACATTGCGGTAATTTAGAACTCTATTAAAATAAATCATGTTAATTAATTTCATTTAAAATGTTGATATTAAATAAGTACAAAAATAAGAAAAAAAAACAAATTATTAAAGCACAATATTTTACCATCTATATCCTAATCCTAAGCTAAGCATAAAATTTCTTCCAGGAACGCCTTCATATTTTTCATTTAATTTCCAAAAAATATTTTCGCAATCGATATTTAAAAGTAAATTATCAACAATTGTATAACTTAATCCAATTCCTGCATCTATTATATCATCTAACTTTTTATCTTTAATTGTTGCACCTGTTGAAAAAAATAAGTTTCCTCTTAGAAATAGTTTTTCTTGAATTTTATATGTTCCTAAAATATTTATTTTATGATTTGGCTCATAATCAATTTTTGTTTCAGCAAAATCTTTTGATTTTAAATATTTAAAAAAGTCATATTTGAAGTTAAGAGAAAAAGTATCAGAATTATTTTTAACATTTAATTCTGTATTTGGATTTAATATTAATATATCTTTTATATATATAAGTTCATATTGCTTCTTAGTTTTTTGAAAAGAAACAAAGTTTGAATACTTTGCTAAATCTAAATTTGCATTAAATGACATATTCAACGGTAAGTTACTATTAAATCCAAAAGAAGCTGTAAAAGGTTTGTATATATGTTTAATTTCAGCATTTTTATATACTTTCCATAAAGGATTTTTATGCATTATTGTTGAATATGTATTTTTTTCAATTTCTCCTCCATTTAGTTTCATATAAGGATTGAAAATTTTATTCAAATTATATTCAATCTCCAGCAATGGTGAAAATAAAGTTGTCTTATTACTATCTTTATCATTATGAGTATAAATATTAAAACCACCCGAGATATCTAATTTCTTGATATTATAATTACCTTTTGATCCAATATTTATTAAATTTCTATTCTGCTGATCTTCTTCTGTTATTTTATTTGAATTTTCTTTTTGATATCCTATTTTTGGTTTTAAGATAGATACATTTAAATTACCTTCTAAGTTTAAATCATATTGTTCAAATTTATATATATATGAGGAATCAAAAATTACTTGATGTTCTAAAATTTTTCCTGCATCATTTACTATATCATTATCGCTATTTGTTTTAAACAAATCATATCCTATATCAAATTGATATTCTATATCATTATATTTACCATCTAAATTTCCGAAAATATTAAAATTATTTAAAGCTTGTCTTTTTCCCAATATCGCTTTTAGATCTTCTTCTAAATCTTTATCCTCTCTTCTTTTAAAAATTTTTCTTTCATAATTTAAATCTAAGCTTAATAGAATATCATCAACATATTTTCCGCTGCTATGATTAAAATATATTTGATTTTTGAAATCTGGAAAAAAGATTTCAGCATGATTTGTCATATAATATCTTTCGTTTTTCTTAACTCCAAATATTAATTTTATTTCACATGCTGGTTTATTAAATGTATTATCAAAAGCAGCACCTACACAAAATAAACGATCATAATAGTTTGACAATTGGAGTTGTTTAGCTTTTAATACTCTAATTTGATGATTTAGAGGTTTAATTGTTGGCTTTATAAAATTATCACTATAATAAATATTGGCTTTTGGTGGAATTTCTAATTTTGGAAAAGGGAAGTAGTATCTATCTATATCATAAATATTTGCTTTTTTATCTTTTTTAATTATAAACTTTGCATCGTCTAAATTTTCACCCTTTAAATTTATAGTATTAGAATTGTCTTGATTATTAATTTCTTCTGAAAAAGCAGATTCCAATTTATTAAGTTCATCAATTTTTGTTTCTTCTGAAAAAGAAGGAAAAGTTATAAGACATAAAAAAGTCAGAGTTAGTAGCTTATATGAATTTTCTCTTATTTTCATATTTAGATTCATTAGTTTTAATTTTTAATTTAATTCTTTGAAGATCTTATTCGATTGTACAAAATTCTTTTTTATCTTCTTTTTTAATTTGATCTTTTTCTATTAGTTCTAACTTTTTATCTTGTTCTTTATTTAAATTATCAATTCTTTCTTTAGCATTAGTTATTGTATTTTGATCATTAGATTTATCTATAATTGACTTTAAAGTAGCTTTAGCTTGAAAAGTCTCTCCCATTGATATATAATTATCAGCTATTAGTATAAATGCTTTATTTGTCCATTTTCTATATCCTATATATTCTTTTGTTAATTTAAATAGTTCTTCTAATGATTCTGAATATTTATTTTTATTATATAGATCTTTAGCAATTAGATAGTGAGCTTCAGCAGCATATATTCCATTGCTTTCTTTAGAAATTTGCTTAAGTTCAGATAAACCTGCTTTTTTATCATTTATTTTCAATAAACTTTTAGCTTTAAATAACCTACTTTCAAAATTGATGCTTGGCGTATTGTTTTGTTGAATGATAATTTTAGAGTATTTTAAGCACTTATTATAATGTTTAAGTTCATATGATGATTTCATAATTCCTTGATGAGCAAAAAGTTTTTCTTTTTTATCTGTTGTAAACTTCTCTAGTTTAATAAAATTTTTCAAAGAGTTCTTAAAGTCATGTAATTGATATTCTATCCTAGCTAATTGTAATAATGCTCTATTATAGAATGTAACATTATCATCTTGTAAAGCTTTATAATAATATTCTATGGATTTTTTATTTTGATTAATTTCAGCATATACTTGGGCCATCATATAATAAGCTTTTTTACAATTATAATTATTTGGATAATTTTTAATATAAGAAGAAAAGGCTGAGATAGATTTTTGATATTGTTTTCTATCGAAATATGTTTTCCCTTCTGCATATTTTATACTTGATAATGCTTTATTTCCAGGATTTGCACTTTTATATTCTTGAAAATACTTTTTATAGATTAGTTCATTTGCAATTTTTTGAATTTCTAATAGTCCGTCATAGGCTTGCAAAGATTTGGGGAAATGATGTATTAAACGTCCGCATAACTTTATTGCTTCCTGATTTTCATTTAAGTTAATATGACATATTGCTAATTTTAATAATACTGAGGGAGTATATATGCTATGAAATCTTTCTAATATTAAAACTTTAAATCTTTTTATCGATTCTTTATAATTTGCTTGTTTAAAAGCTATATGTGCATATCTGAATCTTGCTTCATCATAATAAATCAAATCATCATGTTTGCCATTCTTAATGACTATTAAAAAGGATTTTTCTGCTAATTTATCTTTTCCTAATAAAGAATATATTATACCTTTTTGTAGGTTTGCATGTAAATTTTTGGGATATATTTTTAAATGTTTATTGCAGTAAATTAAAGCTTCATCATAATTATTTAAATAATAATTACAGTCTGCTATTCTCAATTCTGAATCTGCATAAAGCTTTTTAAGATTATTTTTAATTTTAGATTTATAAGAATAAAATTTATTAAAATACTTAAGAGCTTTATTATATTTCTGCATTTTAAATTGAGTAAATCCTAAGCCATAATATGTTTGATAAATATTTTTATTATTAGGATTTATTTTTAATGCTTTATTATATGAATTTAAAGCAGCTTTGTAATTTTTAATTGCCGAATAGCTATCTCCCAACCAATTATATGTTTCAAAAGTAAAATTAATATTTTTCTTAGAATTTAAAGATTTTTTAAATATTTCTATAGCTTTTTGATATTCTCCATTGCTAAAATATTCGATCCCTTTATAAAAAGTGCCCTTTTGATATATCTTTAGCATTCTATCAGTTTTATTATTCTCCTTTTCAACTTGGGAAATGGCTAGATCATAATTATTTGTTCTAAGATATAGATCACTTAAAAAGGAATTAATTTTATTATCAAATTTAGAATATGGGAATTTTTGTTTTAGTAACTTAAAATTACTTATTGAAATTAATGGTTTTCCTAGGTCATAATTTAATTTTGAATATAAAAATAGAGATTCTTCTTGAATAGGACTCTGTATTTCAACATTTTGTGAGCGCTCAAATGCTAACAATGCATCTTCTTTTTTCTTTTCTTTTAAAAATATTTTTCCTAAATAATAACTTGATGCTTGGGTAAGTTCATCATTATTTACAGAAAGGTATTGAAATTTTTTTTTTGCTAAATTATAATTTTTAGTTACAAATAAACAATAAGAGTTTCTAAATAAGATGTCTCTTTCAATCTTATTATCTCTAAATAAGATATAATTATCATAATGTTTTGAAGCAGATTCATAATCTTTTAGATTTCTATAACTTTCAGCTAATAAAGCTTCTATTTCATCCTGATTTTTTAATATCATATCTGTTCTATATGATTTTTGAATATATTTAATCAACTTTTTATATTTATGCTGTTTATGATATATTTGAGCTATGAGATATGGTATTGCTGTTCTTAAGGATTCATTTTCACTTGCTTTCTTTAAGTCCTTGATTGCTTCTTCATATTTTTCTTGTCGTATTGAAATATATCCTGAATAATAATTAGCTATATGGGTATAATAATGATCTTGAGATTTTACTTTATCAAAATATTGTTTTGCTTTTTCAAAATTCTTTTCATTCAAATATGAATATCCTAATCTGTAAAATAATTCATATTTAGATTCTTCATATATAAAATTTAGTTTTACTTTATTATAATATTCGATACTACATTTAAAGTCATTTTCTGTAAAACATATGTTTCCTAACTGAAAATATGCTTTTGAAACTCTTGGATGATTTCCATATTTTGAAATAAACTTTTTTAAAATCTTATCTTTATGAGGAAGTTTTAAAATAAGACTACATATGCTTAAATAATATTCTGCATCAACTATATTTTGTCTATCTTTGTTTTTCTTATTTTTTAAATATTTTCTGAAATAATTAAAGGCTGTTTGATATAATTCTTCATTATAAAACTTTAATCCTTTAGAAAAGACTTCATTTGCCTTTTTATTTTCTTTAGCTAAGGATACTTTCGAAAAAAAAATTAAGAATGATATAAATAAAATTCTATAAATCATTGAATATCAATTGTTTGTATATTTTATAATCAGATAAATCTTGCTTCTTGAAAATTTATTATAATGAACTTTTTATAGAAGAAAAGAGCTTTTTAACAAATCTTGAACAAAGCAAGTCAATCATTTTATGTTAATATAAGCTCAGTATTTTAATTATTCAAATGAAATAGTTTAAAAATTATAATTTTTTAATATAAAGGTTTTAAAGATTTTTAATATATTCTTTAACCTTTTGATATAGCTCTTTATTATTTTTTTCTATTTTGAGTCTGTTTTGCTCTAAGGTATCAAATAATGACGTTTTTAAATCTTCAAGAGATATTTTTTTTGAACCATCTATTGTAGATGCTCCTTTTATTATACCTTTATTTTCATTGAGTTTATGAATTATTTTAAATGCTGGATGGTCATCAAAGACAACATTTCTTTGACTATAAGTTTGTTTTGTTAATAACTTAATAAAATTATGTAATGGTGTTATATATTTATTTTTTTCATCTTTAGCTAATGTATTGAGAGCTTTATGAATTTCAGTTTGATCTGGAAATTCTTTGGTATATAAAAGAAAACTGAAATAATCAGCTGATGTATTCCAATCGATTGTTGCAACATGCAAAGGATTTTGGCCTTTATCATTAAGTTTAGAAATTAATTTCGGATTTATTTCCATTAATTTCTTAACATCATTATCTGAAGCATTAGAATATGCTGAATGCAAAGGATTATTTATTTTATCGAAATTATCATAAATTCCAAATAGCTTATGTACTTTAGAATCATCAAAATATTCAAAATCACTAAACTTAATATTTTTTAATATTTTATGGTATAAATTTTTTTCTGCGGCAATATTTATTGGGAGCTTATTTTTTTTATCAAAGCTTCTAAATGCTTTTTGCAGTTGATTTTTTTCTTTTTTATATACCAATATAAACTCAATAATATTTTTTATTTTGGAAAATTGATTTTTTTTAGCTTGATCATTGTCTTCATCATCTTTATCAGAATCGTTAATTTCGGGTTTTATTTTTAAAGAAGAGTAAAATGCTTCATGCAAAGCAGTTCTCCCTGTAGTTTCTCGTTGTAATGCGCATAATCCAGGCTTATTTCTTAACATGTCTTTTATATATGATGAACTATCCCCAACATTAGAAATCATATCTAATAGCTTAATAAATATTTGACGATCATCAAGTTGACTTTTTAATCCTTCTGATGCTTTTTCAAAAGATTTATTTAAAATGTTGGCCTTTTTTTTGAGTGCTTTCTCTGAATAAGTAGTTTTTAATTCTTTAATTAATGATTTGATTAGATTATAGGCTTCTCTTTCATTATCATTTGATTCTTCTTTTAAAATTCCTTTTTTATTTAATGCTTGAGATAATTTAATAATCGATGATTTTATATTTTCTAGATTCTTTTGTTTAATTGGTGGAGGCAAAGTTGATTTATCTATATTATCAACATTTTTTAATTTTTCAATACTCTCATTATATAAACTTGATATTTTTTCATAATGCTCAATTTTATTTGATTGTAATGCTGTACAATTGATTGCTATTAATAAAATTATAATTTGTATCATTTTAAAATCAAGTTATTTTTAACAAATATAAGTTAATTTTTCTTTTTTTAATAAAGTTTTTGATTCACTACTAAAATACTTTATAATCGATTTGATAGTATTTGCCATAAAAGGATATTCAGCAAAAATATTTATTTTTTTAAAAAAATTTTAGATTTCCACCTAATTAAGCAAAAAAAAACGTTAAATTCTATCTTAAGAATTTAACGTTTTTTTTTATTTTAGAAGAATTAAATTAGTTATTTTTAAATATAATATACAGAAGTTATATAAAATATTTTTGAGTTTCAAGCTTTTCGTTTATAACTTTAATTTATCATTTTCTGCCATATTTTTGTTATAGTTATCAACTATAGTTTTGAGTTCAATCGTATCAATTTTTATGGAATTTAATTTGTTATTATGTTCTATAATTAAATCAATCAAGTATTGCTTTGTTTTTTTATTTCTATTTTGTAATAGTTTCCCTTTATCTTTTATATCAAAAGGAATTAAATCCAAAATTTTTTTCTTAGTTTCATCTAATTTGGTACTATTTTTCTTTTTATTTTTAAAAGACTCTATTAAGCTATCGTTTAAAGACATTGTTTTTTTGGCTTTTTTGGTTTTTTTGGCTTTTTTGGCTTTTTTGTCTTTTTTGGCTTTTTTGTCTTTTTTGGTTTTTTTGGCTTTTTTGGTTTTTTTGGCTTTTTTGTCTTTTTTGTCTTTTTTGTCTTTTTTGGCTACTTTCTTTGTGCTAGATTGCGTTGGTGTTACTGTTTTACCTGTGTTAGATTGCGTTGAAGTATCTGGAATTGGATCCCCAAATTTCTTTTTCCGTTCTGCTAGTATTCTCTTAAGTTCGTCACCATCATCTGAACTTAATGAAGTTGGTACGAGTGCTTTTTCAAGGAGAGGGTTTTTTCCATTTATACTATATTGTACCGCGTTTTGAATTTTTATAAAATCGCTCGTTGGTTTGGTAGAACTAGGAGAAGGTAAAAATAATTGTTTTAAAAACTCTTCTATACTATATGCAGGTAAAGTAGACACATGCCTTTTATTAGCAGTTTTTTCCACTTCCAGTTTCCCATTTGAATTAACCAGATAGTTATTTGTGTTTATGTACATTCCTGTAGTATAAACTTTTCTAGTATCAAATGAACTCACTGATTCATATCTTCCAAAAACACCTTTTCTTTGAAATAATTTGACGTCATAATTACTACTAATAAGTATTTTTAAAGATTCTTCACTAAAATATTTAGATAAATTGGATTTTAAATTTTTATAAACTTCAGTATCTTCCTTTAAATATTTATACCAAGATTCAGACCTCAAAGTCGCGGATAGAATTGATCCATTTGATTTTTCTTTAGTAATAACTTCTAAAGATTTTATTATTATTTCACTAGACTCGTTTAATCCACTAGGATTGTTGATCATATCCTCTAGATCTACTTCGTTTAATGAAAAAAGTTCGTCAAAAGTAATTTTTTTAGATTTTATTAAATAGGAATATTTTCTATACCTTATATCATTCTGTTTTATTTCAGTTTTATTATCTTCATTAACTTGTTTTAGCTGAGCCAAACTCATTTTTGAAATTTCGCCTTCTGTCTTTAAGTTCTTTCCTCTAACTAGTCTAGCTTTGAATGATAATTTTTCTAAGTTAAGAACAACTGTTTTAAGGCTTTTATCATTATTTAATCGATCTGCATCATCAATAGTATATTTATCTGTAGAATTTTTATAAAATTTTTGCAATCGAGCAGACAACTTTTCAAAATCTGCTTTATTTGTCATCTTTTTTCCTTTTTTAATTCCTGAATTATCATCAGCCGAAGTATCATCATCTCCTTCTTTTTTTATAGAAGGACTCTCTGAAGAGTTATCATCAGCCGAAGTATCATCAGCTCCTTCTTTTTTTATAGAAGGACTCTCTGAAGAGTTATCATCAGCCGAAGTATCATCATCTCCTTCTTTTTTTATAGAAGGACTCTCTGAAGAGTTATTAGGCTGATTAGTTTTATTTTCTGGTTTATCACAATTAAAAAGAATTAAAGAAAAAATGAATAAAATAAGAAACCTATTTAATTTTGTGTAATACATCTAAAGATAATTTTTGAGTTTTATAAAATAACAATTCATTAAGAGCAAGATAGAAAAAATTTATAAATATTACAAATAAATCCTCTTAAAAAAAATTTATAACACCTTTTTACAAAAAATTTTATAAATCATCAATTACTTTTGGAGATTATAAATAGTGCCTGATAGAAAACTCTTAATTTTTAATATTTTAGCATCAAATTTTTATTATCAAAATAGGTTTTCTCATTTTATATCAACATATTTTATTAGTGATAGATGCCGATTGTATTTTTTCTATAATATTTTATA